>SYIB01000113.1 GCA_005798965.1 Planctomycetia bacterium | reverse complement strand
CGCCAACGGCGTGGACATCATGGATGAGGATGGCCGCATCGCGTTCCAGGTCCACTCCGGCACAACCACGGTGCACTGGCGCCGCGTGATGATCGCCGAACTGCCTCCACCCAAGGTCGTGTGCATGTTCGATGGCGGCGCGTTGCAAGGCTGGTCCACACGATCGGGGCTTCCATGGGCGCTCGACGGCATCCCGCCCCATGCGCGGCTCGTGAATCCCGCCACTGAAGCCGAGCCGTCGGCACTCGTGAGCGATGAGGCGTACGGCGATTGCCTCGCCATCATCGAAGGTCGATGTGACGACCCCAATGCGGCCTTCATCGTGCGTCTTCCGGAGGGCGACTCCCTCGACCGCGGCGTGCGCTCGAAGATCGGCGTCGATCGCCTGCGCGATGGCAAGGACCATTCCATCGCCGTTGCGATCCAGGGAACCCGCGTGAACACGTTCTTCGATCGAGCCGCGGTCGGTGAGCGCAGGGAACCCGACATGCCTGCGCACGGCCGCATGGCCATCCTCGGCTCGCCGAGCCAGAAGCAGGGCGCGATCTCGATCGATCGGGCGCGCGTGATGGTCTATCCACTGATGGAGGATCCACGCGTGGGACCACCCATGCCAGATCGCAACATCCCACCAAGCGGAGCGCAACCCGCTGCAGCGCCAACGGCAGCTCCACCAGCAACGGCGCCGTGATGCCACGGCGCGAGGCAATCCACGCATGAACCGATGGCATGTCGATGTGCTGCGCGCCGGTGACTTCCGGCTCGATGGCGGTGGAATGTTCGGGCTGATCCCGAAGGTGCAATGGTCGACCTGGGTCGAGGCTGACTCTGACAACCGCATCCCGCTCGCGTGCAACGCGCTGCTCCTGCGTGACGGCGCCCGGACCGTGCTCGTCGAGACCGGTTATGGCGATCGGTGGAGCGATGCGGATCGATCGGCATGGCTTCTGGCTCGCCGCACCGTCGTCGACGCGCTCGCAGAACTCGGCATTGCACCAAAAGAGATCACCGACGTCATCGTGACGCACCTGCACTTCGATCATGCCGCTGGATTGACGACCGGTCCTGATGCATCGATCGTCCCGGTCTTTCCGGGCGCACGCATCCACATGCAGCGCACCGAGTGGGACGATGCACTCGCGAACAAGAGCACGATGACACGGACCTACTTGCGCTCAGTGCTCGACCCGATCGCGCGGCAGATCATGCTCCACGATGGCACGTCGGAACCGTTGGCCGGCATCGAGCTCCGGCCGCTCCCGGGCCACACATGGGGCATGCAGGGCGTCGTCATCCAAGGTCATGACGGCCCGTGGGCCTTCCCTGGCGATCTCATGCCCACGCGCCACCACGCGCATCCAGCATCGAGCCTCGGCTACGACATGCTGCCCTACCAGACCATGCTCACGAAGCGCGCGTTCTTGCAGGACGCCCTTGAGTGCGAATGGCGCATCGTGCTCGACCATGACCCCGGCCATCCTGTCGTGCGTGCAGTGCGTGACGGCAAGCGTGTGGCGCTGTCGCCCGAGGCCTCCGGTATAGTCCGGCCATGAGCCGCATCGAACGATTGGCACCGATCCTCGCCGCCCTCTTCGTGACCGGGCTTGCCGTGGCGCAAGGTCCCCGAGAGCCGAGCGTCAACAGTCCCGCACCCGCATGGCTCGGCTATTTCGTGATGTTCCTGATCAGCGCCGGCGTACTCGGCGTGGCGCTCTATCCGGTCAAGCGCAGCCACATGGACTGACCCCGCGCGCCCAACGCACGATTGATCACGCGATGAAGGCCACCGAGCCGACATCACACTTCACAGGAGATCCCTTCATGTCACGAACGCAGTTCCTCTCCCTGATCGCGCTGAATGCCGTGCTGCTGGCGGCACTCGCGCTGGTCTCGCTGTCCGGCAGCGCCAGCGCGCAGCAGCGCCAGCGCGGCTCCTACATGCTCGTCTCCAGTGGCGTCACCGGCACGCCCCTGTCGGTCGTCTATGTGATCGACGAGACCAACAACGAGCTCGTCGCCGTTGCCTGGGATGACACCGGCAAGAAGATCAGTTACGTGGGCTACCGAAACATCGCTGCCGACAGCATGCAGGCACGGAGGGGCGGACGATGAGTACCCGCAACGACAAGCACTCCATCGGCACGGGCGCGGCGATTCTCTGGGCCACGGCGGTCCTCCTCGGAGCGCTCGTGATCATCCAGGCAGGCCGCCTCGAGCAACGCGCGTATGCCGACCAAGCCAACAGCGGCCAGCAGGGCTACAGCGTGTGCTCGGCCACCACCGGCCAGGGCACGCCCGCCGAGCCGATCGAGGCCGTCTACGTCGTGGACAGCCGTGACGAAGTGCTGCTCATCTACGCCATCGAGCGATTTCAGGACTTCAAGATCCAACTGCGCTACTCCGAAAACCTGAGTGCGCTCTTCACCCGCGCCCGCGGGAACTGAGCCACCATGCGCGCGGTCGACACCGTCACCGCCGTCGCCCGTGCTGCCTCGTTCACCAAGCGTTCGATCAAGAACGACTCCAAGCGCCAGGCTCTGCGCCTGGCGCTGTCCATGGTGGACCTGACGACGCTCGAAGGCAAGGACTCGCGCGAGAAGGTGCATGCGCTGTGTGCCAAGGCATTGCGCCCCTACCACGGGCCCCTCGCTGATCCGCTGCCGCCGGTGGCTGCGGTGTGCGTCTATCCCTCGCGCGTGCGCGATGCGTGCGAGGCCCTGCGAGGCTCCACGGTGAAAGTGGCCAGCGTCGCGACTGGATTCCCGAGCGGTCAGTATCCGCTCGATCTTCGGCTGGCTGACTGCGCTCGCGCCGTCGCTGATGGCGCCGACGAGATCGACATGGTCATCACGCGGGGGGCATGGCTCGAAGGCCGCCACGCCGATGTTGCGCAGGAGATCCGCGAGATCAAGCGCACCTGCGGATCGGCCCACCTCAAGATCATTCTGGAGACCGGCGAGCTTGGCACGCTTGAACACGTGCGCCACGCAAGCGATGTCGCGATGGAGGCCGCATCGAGCGTGCCCGGAGCGCCGGCGCTTGCCGACGGCGAGGTCTTCATCAAGACGAGTACCGGCAAGGTCCAGCCTGCAGCCACCATGCCTGTGACACTCGTCATGCTCGAGGCGATCCGGGATCACCACCGCGCGACCGGCGTGCGCATGGGCATGAAGCCGGCAGGGGGGATCCGCGCCGCGAAGTCGGCGATCCATTACCTGGTGATGGTGCGGGAGACACTTGGGCAGGATTGGTTATCACCACATCTCTTCCGTTTCGGTGCGAGCACGCT
>SYIB01000112.1 GCA_005798965.1 Planctomycetia bacterium | reverse complement strand
TCTACGAGAACGCCAACATCGCCGTGGACCACCAGATGCTCGTCATGCATGTGCTGCGCTCGACCGCGCGTGAACACGGCTTCATGTGCCTGATGCACGAGAAGCCCTTCGCCCGCGTGAACGGCTCCGGCAAGCACAACAACTGGAGCCTGTCGACCGATACGGGCGTGAACCTGCTTGACCCGCGCGACGACACGCACTCGAACATGCAGTTCCTCACCTGCCTCTGCGCGGTCATCCGCGCGGTCGACCTGCACGCCGATCTGCTGCGCGCCTCGATCGCGAGCGCCCACAACGACCACCGCTTGGGCGCCAACGAGGCTCCGCCGGCGATCATGAGCATCTACCTCGGCGACATGCTCACCGACATTCTCAACCAGCTCGAGAAGGGCACGCCGAAGAAGACCATGAAGGGCGGCGACATCGACCTGGGTGCCCGCACGCTCATGGCGCTGCCGCGCCACGCCAGTGACCGCAACCGTACAAGCCCGTTCGCCTTCACTGGCAACAAGTTCGAGTTCCGCGCTGTCGGTTCGAGCGCCAGCGTCGCGTGGCCCAACACCGTCCTCAACACGATCGTGGCCGAAAGCCTCGACTGGGTCGCCACCGCGATCGAGAAGAAGGCCGGCCGAAATCCCCCTGCTGCCAAGCTTGAGGCCGCCGTGCGCGAGGTGCTCAAGAGCATCATCAAGGAGCATCGCCGGGTCTGCTTCGACGGCGATGGATACAGCGCCGAGTGGCACGCCGAGGCCGCCCGCCGCGGGCTGCCCAACATGGTGAGCACCGCTGATTGCCTGGGCGCGCTCGACACCAAGAAGGCCAAGTCGCTCTTCGCCCACTACGGCGTCCTCAACCACCGCGAGCTGCATGCGCGTTACGAGGTGCAGCTCGAGCAGTACACGAAGCTCATCACCATCGAGAGCCGCACGCTGGTGCAGATGGTGAACACGCAGGTGCTGCCCGCCTGCTTGCGCGCGCAGGCTGAACTCGCCGACACCGTCGGCGCCACGCAGTCTGCGGGCGTCGAGTGCGCCGACAGCGAAGAAGCGCTGAAGGACGTGGTCCGCCGCGTGGCGGAGCTGCGCGCCGCGGCCAAGTCGCTCGAAGCTGCGACCGATGCCCAGAAGGGCGACACCGCGAAGAAGGTGCGCTATCTGCGCGATACGGTCGTGCCGTCGATGCAGCGCGTGCGCGATGCGGCGGACGGCCTCGAGCGCCTGGTCCCAGCCGACCTGTGGCCGATCCCGACCTACGCCGATCTCTTGCTGCTTGGCCGCTGATCACGCGGATCCGATAGCCACCATCGGGCCTCGAGCCCTGACCTGAGTTCCTTCGAAGGCCCCCGAAACCCGGGGGCCTTCTTCGTCGGTGCATGGTGCAACTCGCTCAAGCCCCTATACTCGCCCCTCCCCATCAAGGACCCAATCATGAGCACGCAGACCGCTGAACCGAAGATCGTCGTGTCAGACGCAGGCCCCGCCCTCAAGCGCATCGAGGTGACCATCCCGGCCTATGCCGTGGACAGCCACATCGAGGGCGCGTTCGCGAACCTGCAGAACGGCGCCGCGTTGCCCGGCTATCGCCCAGGCAAGGCACCGATGGCGATCCTCGAGAAGCGCTTCGGCAAGCAGTTGCTCGAGGAAGCGCGCGGCCAGCTCGTGGGCCAGGCCTTCAACAAGGCGGTCACCGACCACAAACTCCGTCCGATCGGCAACCCCGAGATGAGCCCCGGCAGCGAGCTCAGTGAACTCGCCCGCGGAGCATCGTTCACCTTCAGCGTTGACATCGAGGTGATCCCCGACTTCACGCTGCCCACCTGGGAAGGCATGGCGATCCGCAAGCCGGTGATCGACGTCATCGACAAGCACATCGACGACGAGGTCCTGCGCAACCAGTACCGCTTCGGCACGCCGAGCCTGATCGACGGCCCCTTCGAGCACCTTGACCGCATGATCGGCACTGTCGCGGTGACCGTGAAGGGCGAATCGGAGCCGTTCTACAAGGCCGACAACGCGCTCGCCGTCGTGCCCGCCAAGGAAGACGAGGGCAAGGGCCCCTTCCTGGGCATCATGATCGACGAGCTGCAGAAGCACCTCATGGGCCGCAAAGTCGGCGATGCGGTGAGCTTCACGGCCAAGGGTCCTGAGGGCCACGAGCACGAGAAGGTCCGCGGCAACGACCTGTCGTTCTCGTTCACGATCACCCAGGCTGAGCGCATCACGCCGGCTCCGGTGGCGGAACTGGCCACCAAACTCGGTCTTGCCGACGAGACGATGCTGCGCGAACAGGTCAAGATGGTGCTCGAGCAGCGCCGCGACGGTGAACAGCAGGTCGCCATGCGTGAACAGGTCATGGAGCACTTGGCCAATGCGGTCAGCTTCGAACTGCCCGCCAAGCTGAGTGCCGGCCAGATCACGCGTGATCTCGAGCGCCAGCGCTACGAATTGCTCTCGCGTGGTGCCGAGGCCGAGCAGGTCGAGCTCAAGCTCGCCGAAGCCCGAGCCGACACGTCCGAGTCGGCCCAGCGCCGCCTGAAGCTCTTCTTCATCCTGCAGCGCCTCGCTGAGGACATGCGTGTCGACGTGACCGACGGCGAGCTCAACGGCCGCGTGGCGACGATCGCGCGCCAGCAGAACATGCGCCCTGCCGAACTCCGCAAGCAACTCGAGCAGAGCGGCCGCATCCAGGAAGTCGCGCTCGGCATCCGGGAAGCGAAGGTCGCCGACCGCGTCATTGTGCGCGCCACGGTTACCGACGTGCCCGCCGAGGAGTGGAACAAGGAAGTCGAAGCCAAGGCTTCGACCCGCAAGGCTGGCGCCAAGAAGTGACCGTGCTCGCCCAGGGTTCCTCGGGCGCGTTCTGGATCTCGATCGCCGCGCTTCTCGTGCTGACGGTCATCGGCTTCGTCGTCGCCATGCGCGTGCGTGCGCGCGCATTCGATCGTTCCGCCGCCGAGGCCGAGGCCTTCGGGTTCTCGGAACTCAGGGCACTGCGCGACAGCGGGCGCATCTCGGACGAGGAGTACGAAGTTGCAGACCGTCGACTTCGTGAGAAGGCTCGTGAAACGGTGGAACGGCTGCGCCAAGAGCGCGCATCGGCCAAGCCGCCGGCCGCGCGCGGCTCGCGTCGATCCCCCTAAGCGTGCCCGGGCAGCGGGAGCGCGCTCCCGAAAGAGCCCGGTCGTTGCAGGGACGCGCCCCACGAACCGATAGACTCGGACTGGACACACCATGAGCAACGGAAACGACCGCAAGGGCCCCGGCAACGATGGCAAGCGCACCGACGATGGTGGCTTCCGCGGCCGGCGCGTCACCACCTGCTCCTTCTGCGGCAAGACCAGCCGAGAGGTCGGCCCCATGGTCGAGGGGCCCAACGATGTCTACATCTGCACCAACTGCACGGACCTGTGCGGCAACATCTTCAAGCAGGAGAAGCGCCGGGTCTCGACCGGCAGCCAGCTCTTCTCGAGCATCCCGTCGCCGCGCTCCTTGAAGGAGTACCTCGACCAGTACGTGATCGGCCAGGACCAAGCCAAGAAGACCCTCTCGGTCGCGGTGC
>SYIB01000111.1 GCA_005798965.1 Planctomycetia bacterium | reverse complement strand
GCCATCTCGGCAGCGGCGACCAGCACACCACCCTCGCTGCAGTCGTGGGCGCTGAGCACGTGGCCCGTGGCGATCAGCGCCGCCACGGCGCGCGCGTTGGCCGGACCTGCGGACAGATCCGTCTTGGGCAGTTCATCCACGCCTGCCCTGCTGCCGAGTGCGCGCACCTGGCTGCCACCGGTCGCGGCTGTCGTGGTCCCCACCAGCACGAGCGCGTGGCCTGCACCCTTCAGATCCATGGTCACGCAGCGGTCGCTGTCCTCGACCAAACCAAAGCCCGAGATGAGCAGCGTGGGTGGAATCTGGATCGTGGTGCCGTCGTCGGTCGTGAACTGGTTGTTCAGGCTGTCCTTGCCGCTGATGAAGGGCGTGCGGTAAGCCTTCGCGCCGTCATAGCACGCGTGCGAGGCGCGCACGAGCGCGCCGAGGTTGCGCGGATCCTTGCACGACGGCCAGCAGAAGTTGTCGAGGATCGCGATGCGCGACGGATCCGTGCCCACGCACACCAAGTTGCGCACGCACTCGTCAATCGCTGCCAGCCCCATCCAGTAGGGATCGGCCGCCAGCCCGGTCGCCAGGCCATTGGCCATCGCCAGGCCGCGCACACTTGCGGCCACGGGTCGGATCACCGATGCATCACCCGGTCCGGACTGTGGCCCGTGCAACGGCTTGACCACGCTCGAACCCTGCACTTCGTGGTCGTACTGCCGGATGATCCATTCCTTGCTCGCGATGTTCGCGCTCGCCAGCAGCGCCGGCAGCGTGCCCTGCAGATCGCCGGCAGCGACGGCTGTATGGGCCCGCACGGCCGGCGCGAAGGACGCCGCCCAGGCGGCATCCCAGATCGCCGTCCGCGTCGGCGTGGGAATGCCGTCGTGCATGAAGTGCGTGTCGAGCGAGCCCACCTCGGTGCCCTTCCAGAGGAGGCGGATCGAGCGATCGGGCGTGCCGAACGTGCCCAGATCACACAGCTCCACGCCGTGGTCATCGCACACGGCCTGCAGCGCAGGCAGGTTCGCGCGCGGCACCGACAGCACGAGCCGCTCCTGCGCCTCGCTGATCCAGGTTTCCGTGGGGCTCAGGCCGTCGTACTTGGTGGGCGCTCGGTCCAGATGCACCTCGGCGCCGATCGTGCCGCCCATCTCGCCGACCGCGCTGCTGAACCCGCCGGCACCGCAATCGGTGAGCGCACTGAACAGGCAACCCTGCGCATGGTCGCGCGCCGCGAGGATCGCATCGAGCGCACGCTTCTCGGTGATGGCGTTGCCGATCTGCACGGCATGGCTGAACTCATCGGCGTGCGTGTCGGTGAGCTCGGCGCTGCTGAAGGTGGCACCGTGGATCCCATCGCGGCCGGTGCGTCCGCCGATCGCCACGATCGCATCGCCCGGCTGGACCTGGCCCTTCACGAACACGCGCGGCATCAGACCCACGCAACCGCAGTAGACCAGCGGGTTGCCCACGTAGCGGTCATCGAACCAGACCGTGCCGTTGAGGGTGGGAATCCCCATGCGGTTGCCGTAGTCGCGCACGCCATTCACGACCTGGCGCAGGATGCGACGCGGGTGCAGGCAGCCGCGCGGTACATCCGTGCGCGTGACATCAGCCACGCAGAAGATGTCGGTGCTGGCGATCGGCTTGGCACCGCGCCCGGTGCCAATGATGTCGCGGATGCAGCCGCCGATGCCCGTGGCGCTGCCACCGTAGGGCTCGATCGCGCTCGGGTGGTTGTGCGTCTCGACTTTGAAGCAGACCGCCCAGGTGTCATCGAACGCGATCACGCCCGAGTTGTCCTTGAAGACCGACAGGCACCAGTCAATGCCATCGGCCATGAGTTCATGCGTCGCAGCCGCGACGGTCGACTTCAGCAGGTTGTGGATGACGATGCCGCCATCGACCGATTCATGCCCGGGGCGGCCATCGGCGCTGACCGGTGCATGATCGGGCGCAGCCGAGTAGCTGACCGTGCTCTTGAGCGTCTTGTGCACGCAATGCTCGCTCCAGGTCTGGGCGAGCGTCTCGAGCTCGATCTCGCGTGGTTCGCGGCCGAGCGTTCGGTAGTGCGACTGGATCGCGCGCATCTCGTCAAGCGACAGGAACAGGTGCGCCGACCGCGACATGGCCTCGAGCTGGGCATCATCGAGCGACGTGATCGGCACGCTGCGGATGGCCAGCTCGTAGGGACGACCTTCCGGGAAGGACGCCGGGTGGAACGGACCGTCATGGATCGCGTGGATCACGGTGTTGGCCAAGAGCCGCTGTGCCCAGCCGCGCGCCTGCGCAGCCGTGCAGCCAGCCAGATCAAACCGATCGCCCGTACGCACCTGCACGCGAACGCCCAGCAACGCATGGATCGCCTCTTGCACGCTCTCAGCGGCAGGGTCCATCACGCCCGGCAATGGGTGGACTTCGACCGTCACGGAACCCGGTGCAGCAACAACTGCACCATCGATCATGGCCGTCTGCGTCACGGGGTCAGCGAAGAGCTCATGGGCCAACGCGGCCAGCTGCTGCGCATCGAGTGCTCCCTCGATCAAGTAAACCGATCGATGCTCGACGAGGCTGGGGACAACATCCCCCGCTGCTACCGCAGCGGCACACTGGCGCTGCACACTTTCCCCGCGCATGTCGCGCTGGCCATCGGCGGGGCGCACCTCGATGCGGTGCACGCGATGTGCGGAGTGGTGGGGCGTGTGCGGGGCAGAGTGGGCTTGGACGGCGCTCATCGGAGCCCGAGTGTAGGGGAACCCCGTTGGCCACCCGGAGCGCCAAGCCGCTTGGAATCAGGCCGTTTCCGGCGCACCCGTCAGAACATCAACTGGAAGCTGCTGCGGAGGACGAACTCGCCGTCCTCGCTCACGCGCCAGCCGGCCTGCGGGTCGTACCAGGCCGGCGAAAGGTCGGTGAAGTTCACGCCCATGTCGGTCGTCCACTTCAGGTCCTGGCCATCCAAGTACCAGACCAGGCCGGCTGTCAGCATGGTCATGGTGTGCTCCTCGCCGTAGAGATCGGGGATCTGGGCCTGAGGGGGAGTTGCGTTGCTGAGGCTGCCAAACTGCATTTCGCCGGCCTCAAACCGGAGGAACCCCTCATGCTTCTGCGTGAAGTACATCGAGGCCTGCACCACGGCTCCCCAGATGTTCGTCGCATCAGGAATCTCAAAGGTCTGTGCCCCACTGGTGGCGCCAGCGCCATCGAGGTAAGCCGAGTCCGAGTTGATGTGGTGCCAGTAGCCACTCATGAAGAGCGAGGCTCCGCCCATCTGCCAAGACCAGTCGGCCGTCAGGCCAAACCACTCGTTCTGCCCCTCTTCGGAAGTATCGTCGGTCCGGAACGGCTTGGAGGTGGAATAGTGTGCGGCGACGCCAAGCAGCATGCCGGACTCATCCCCCTGCGGACTCGTGAACTGCCCGAACTGCTCCCAACCGCCCGCAAGTTTGTACTCATAGCGGGTGTTGAAGGACCACTCCGAATCCGTCACGTAATAGGCACGGTTCATCGGCTGCGTGCCCACCAGCTGAAACTCCCCTGCGAGATTGTCCGTGCCACCGTCGTCGAAGGAGAGTCGCCACCTCGAGTCATCAGTGAGGCTTTCCAACTCAATGCCCTGCGTATACCAGAGGCCGAGGTGGTAGTCGATCACGCTGCGGTCGACCGCCATCTGGTTGCTGTCAGCGATGAGGGTCTCGCGGCTGAACGGCACCCGGTACTGACCCACCCGAAGCGACCACTGGTCGTCGAATGCGACACGGACCCAAGCGTCGGCCAGCTCGATGGGGCCGGCCCCATCGCCGAACAGCGGATAGAACGGCGGCTGCGAGGAATCGTTGATGTAAATCGAATTGCCGTTCACCCAATAGCCCTTGACCATGTAGGTCACATCCGGGCTGAAGAGGTGTCCGTTGAGCCAGAGCGAACTCCAGGGGCCAAGATCAAAGCCTTCGCGGTCAACTTGGGTGTCGGCGCTACCACTCGCGAGGACATTGTCGGGCACATCGCGGATGTTGCTCCAGATGTAGCGGGTCTGCATCAGGCCGCCGAACTTCATCAGGAATCGGCCATCGGAGCTGCGCAGGAAGAAGCCATCGTTCCATCCGGCGGTCGACACGTCGCCGCGCAGGCTCGCGTAGTTGCCGCTCTCGGCCATTGCATCGCGCACGATCGAGCGGATCTCGTCGGCGCGCTCGGCGGTCAGCGTGCGCTCGCTGTCCTTCTGGCGGAGCTCGTTCACCTCACCCTCAAGCGAGTCATTGCGTCGCTCGAGGGCATCGAGCCGCTTGAGCAGCGCGCCCATGTCAGCGGCTGCGGCTGGTGCGCTGGCACCCGACGAGGAGGGTTGGTCGCTCAGCCACGGGCTGCTTGCAGGGGCAGGGTCATCGGACTGGGCGGCAGCCCAGCCAACCCGCCCACCCAGCACCACAACCGCCGCCGCCAGCATCGAGCGGCCGATGCAGGCACCAGGGCGTGGCACACCTTGCGCAGAGCAGTTCATGGAGAAGCCGCCAAGCGTAAGTGAAAGCGGGCCTCGGCACGGATCAGGAGGCATCGGCATGATGTGTATCGACCGAACGGTGGCAATCGTTCAGAGCAGCCGGACAATCTGGCCGGATGACCGCAGCGCGACCTCGATCGCCAACGGCTGAATCGGGTGTGTTGGCCTGATAACAGGAGATGCTCCCCAATGAAACAGGGGCCGGCCCGAAGGCCGGCCCCGTGTGCGTCTCAATCATGCCAGGCGGGGCGCCTGGCGAGTGTCCGGATCCCGAAGGATCAGACCATGAACTGCAGCTGGGTCAGGAAGCTGGTGTCGACATTGCTCAATTCGCCGAACGCCCCCTGCTGGTAGAACTGATTGGCAGCACGCCCATCGGCCTCCAACGGTACGCAGACCTGCGCAGTCACCTTGCAGCCATTGCCGTGGAGGTACCAGTTGAAGCCCGACTGGATGTAACTGCCCTGCACCTCATCGATACGGACCACGTTCAGATAGTTCCAAGCACCCCAGAACTCGACCGACTCGGTCAGGAAGGCACCACCCTGAATGGAGAAGGCGTACTCGTCTTCGCGGGGTTCGATGGCGCCACCCCCGGGCACACCAACGTCGTCTTCCTCGCCGTTGCGGTAGCCATAGGCCACAGACAGGTTGGCCCCGCCGAACATCACGGTCGCATCGGCCGTGAACCCATCGACGAGGTCGCCGGCCGACTCCACGCTGTAGTTGCCGGTTCCCGAGCTGTCGCTGCGCAGATAGGCCGCACCCAAGAGCATGCCGAAGGACTCACCGCGGAAGCTCGTTTCCTTCTCGAACTGGGCCCAACCCCCGGCAACGAGCCACTCCACGCGCGCCGCACCGTTGAACGTCTCGGCGTTGTTGCCGAAGATCGGCGGGAGGCCACTGAGATCTGTGCCATCCGTCCAAGAGCTGTTGGTGGCACCAATCGCGTTGCCGACTGACACCATGGCCCGAATGGAATCGCTGCCCCACGTACCCATGATGCCCTGCTGGTAGCCAGCCGAGAAGTAGTAGTCCATCGGGCTATAGTCGGCCATGAGCTGCACGCCGTCACCCACGAGGGTGGCGCGCGTGAATGGCGTTCGGTACTGACCGGTCACCACGCCGAAGCCGGAGCCCAGCTGCTTGGTGATGCTCGCATCGGCCAACGTGAAAGTGTTGGCATCTTCACCGTACGGCGTGGTGTAGGGGCTGTAGTTGAAGACCACGCGATACGCCCACGACGGGTCGAACATGTGGC
>SYIB01000110.1 GCA_005798965.1 Planctomycetia bacterium | reverse complement strand
GGCTACCGCGGTCGCACGATTCGTTGCGGTGCGTGGCTGATGGACCGTCACACGGGCTCGCCACGCGCGTCATACTCCCGCCATGACGACGACTCCGCAGGTCCTGGGCGTGCTTTCGGATGTGCACCGCAGGATCGGTGCCGCCGCGGCCGCGATCGAACTCCTGAAGCGGCGCGGCGCCAATCGGTTCGTGTACCTCGGCGATGCCGAGGATGAGCGGGTGATCGATCTCTTCGCGGGTGAACCATGCTCGCTCTGTCTGGGCAATTGCGATGACGATGCACTTGGCGAATACGCGCGCTTCCTGGGGCTGGACATCCATCCCGATGGTTCGGTGCTCACGGTCGATGGCGTGGAGGTGGCGTTCACCCACGGGCATCTGCAGACGGTCGTCGATCGCATGCTTCGTGCCGAACCCGCCTTCCTGCTGCACGGCCACACCCATGTGCGCTGCGATGAGCGATCTGGCCGCACGCGCATCGTCAATCCCGGCGCGTTCGTGCGGGTCGAGCTGGCGACCGTGGCGCTGGTCACGCCTGTGCTCGACCGGGTTGAGTTCCTCGACGTGCCCTGATCGCAGGCGGGCTCGCCCTGCGTGAGGAGGTTGGCACCCTGGGGCCCGCACGGAGCTTTGGTCTTGGCATCCCGCGCTTGGCGATCGCGACACGATCATCAAGCCGCTGCATCCTCCGCTTGGCGTGGCGCGAAGCCAGCACCATGCCGTGGCTTCTCGTCATCCATGCCGCCGCCACCTTCTTCATGGCTGGGGTCATCTGGATCATCCAGGTGGTGCACTATCCACTCTTCGGCATGGTCGGTCGCGATGGCTTCGCTGCGTACGAGAGCGCCCACGCGTCGAGGATCACCCCTGTGGTCGGCACCGCCATGCTCGTCGAGGCAGCCTGCACGGGGCTGCTGCTCCTGACGATGGCCGAGTTCTCCGCCCGCGGCATCCCGAAGTGGATCCCGCTGGCCGGCGCCATCCTCCTCGCCGGGATCTGGCTCAGCACCTTTGCTCTGCAGGTTCCGCTGCACGGCCAGCTCGGACAGGGCTTCGACGAGTCGGCCCACGCTGCCTTGGTGCGGACCAACTGGATCCGCACTGTCGGGTGGTCCTTGCGGGCCACGCTCGCTGCGTGGCTGCTGGTGGCCTGGATGGAGTCATCGGTTGGCCAGCGCGGCTGAGCCGCCCGTACCCGGGGGTCGGTACCCTCCCGTCATCATGTTGTCGAAGCGCAAGCGACTCATGCCCCGCGCGCACCTTGATCCGGGAACGCTCGAGGCCGACCCGGCAGGCGAGCTGACGACCGTCGATTTGATGTGCTTCGGCCCGGACAGTTGCGAGGAGCGACGGCTCGAGACTCCCGATCAAGTCAGGTCACTGGAGCTCCCCAAGGACAAGGTGTCGTGGCTCAACCTCGATGGCCTTCGCGATCTCGCGCTGCTTCAGTCCATCGCGCAGCGCTTCGGGGTCCATCCCCTTGCGATGGAGGACGCCGTCGATACGGCGCAGCGCGCCAAGATCGACGTGTACGGGGATCACTGCTGCATCGTGCTGCCCATGCCCTTCCTGGGCGAGCGGCACTTCCGCACCGAGCAGCTCACGCTGATCCTTGGTAAGGAATGGATCGTCACCGTGCAGGAAGGTATCGAAGGCGACTGCCTCGATCCCCTTCGTCGCCGCATCAGGGAGCACAAGGGGCGGATCGCCTCAGGCTCGGCTTCCTACGCGGCCTATGCGATCGTGGACACCGTGATCGATGCCTACTTCCCGCTCATCGAGCACCTGGAGCACAGGATCGAGCAGCTCGAGGACGACGTCATTTTCAGGACCAGCCCGCACGACATCGTCCGGATCCGCGTGCTCAAGCGGGACATCGCGACGCTGCGCCGCGCGGTCTGGCCCCTGCGCGATGCCGTCAACGCGATGATGACCATCGACCAGATCTTCTCGCCCGAGGACCGCTTGTATCTGCGCGATGCGTACGACCATGTCGCACGGGTGCTGGACATGCTGGACAACGCCCGATCAATCGCCGCTGACCTCACGGACATCTACATGGCGGTGACCAACAACCGCATGGGCGAGGTGACCAAGCTCCTGACCATCATCGCCACGATTTTCATGCCACTGTCGTTCATCGCCGGGCTCTACGGCATGAACTTCGATCCCGAGAGCAGCCCGTTCAACATGCCCGAGCTCGATTGGTACTTCGGGTACCCGTTCGCGCTCGCCCTGATGGCGGGTACGGCGATCCTGCTGCTGCTCTTCTTCCGGCGTCGCGGATGGATGGGCACGACGTTCCTGCGCAACCGGAACCGACACCCGTCCGCTGCGCGCGAGCGCGCACGTTCCCGCGGGGCCTGAACCCTGATGGCCCCGGATCGGGCGGTAAAAGCCCTTGATAACCCGCGTGGATCGCCTGTAGCCTTGCCGGATCCGCGATCGCGCGGCCCGAATCACCGGCACGCACCACCATGAACCACCGCACCACCTCCACCACCATGACCACCACCTCACTCAACGAGCGCTCGAGCGACATCTACGGCACCCTGACGTTCGGAGGTGATGACATGCTCAAGCGACTGCCGCCTGAGATCAGCATGAAGCTGCAGGCGACCATGAAGCTGGGCAAGCCTCTCGATCCGGGCATCGCCAACACCGTCGCTGCCGCAATGAAGGATTGGGCACTCGAGCACGGTGCCACGCACTACACGCACTGGTTCCAACCGCTCACCGGCACCACCGCCGAGAAGCACGACGCGTTCCTGCACCCGATGGGGGATGGCACTGCGATCGAGAAGTTCAGCGGCTCGGCCCTCATCCAGGGCGAGCCCGATGCGAGCAGCTTCCCCCACGGCGGCATCCGCGACACCTATGAAGCTCGTGGCTACACCGCATGGGATGCCACGAGCCCCGCGTTCATCCTGCGAACGAGCGAAGGCCACGCCACACTCTGCATTCCGACCGTCTTCGTGAGCTGGACTGGCGAGGCGCTGGACAAGAAGACCCCGCTGCTGCGTTCAATCGAAGCCGTCAGCGCGCAGGCCATGCGCGTGCTCAAGCTGTTCGGGACCGACAAGGGCGTGAGCCAGGTCATCACCTCGCTCGGCTGCGAGCAGGAGTACTTCCTGATCGACGAGACGCTGGGCTCGGAGCGGCTCGACCTGGTCGTCTGCGGCCGCACGCTGCTCGGCGCCGCGCCGCCGAAGGGCCAGCAGATGGAGGACCACTACTTCGGCTCCATCCCCGCGGATGTTCTGGACTTCATGGCCAGCGCGGAACGCAAGCTCTTCGAGCTCGGCATCCCGGTCAAGACGCGCCACAACGAGGTGGCACCCGGTCAGTATGAGATCGCGCCGATCTACGAGAACGCCAACATCGCCGTGGACCACCAGATGCTCGTCATGCATGTGCTGCGCTCGACCGCGCGTGAACACGGCTTCATGTGCCTGATGCACGAGAAGCCCTTCGCACGCGTGAACGGCTCCGGCAAGCACAACAACTGGAGCCTGTCGACCGACACGGGCGTGAACCTGCTTGACCCGCGCGACGACACGCACTCGAACATGCAGTTCCTCACCTGCCTCTGCGCGGTCATCCGCGCGGTTGACTTGCACGCCGATCTGCTGCGCGCCTCGATCGCGAGCGCACACAATGACCACCGCCTGGGCGCCAATGAGGCTCCGCCGGCGATCATGAGCATCTACCTCGGCGACATGCTCACCGACATCCTCAACCAGCTCGAGAAGGGCACGCCGAAGAAGACCATGAAGGGCGGCGACATCGACCTGGGTGCCCGCACGCTCATGGCGCTGCCGCGCCACGCCAGCGACCGCAACCGTACAAGCCCGTTCGCCTTCACTGGCAACAAGTTCGAGTTCCGCGCTGTCGGTTCGAGCGCCAGCGTCGCGTGGCCCAACACCGTCCTCAACACGATCGTGGCGGAAAGCCTGGACTGGGTCGCCACCGCGATCGAGAAGAAGGCCGGCCGAAATCCCCCTGCTGCCAAGCTTGAGGCCGCCGTGCGCGAGGTGCTCAAGAGCATCATCAAGGAGCATCGACGGGTCTGCTTCGACGGCGATGGATACAGCGCCGAGTGGCACGCCGAGGCC
>SYIB01000109.1 GCA_005798965.1 Planctomycetia bacterium | reverse complement strand
CCGTCGGTCGGTCGCGCTGCGAGGCCCATCGACTGGAGCCTGCTGGCCGGCATCCAGTGGACGGTGGTGCCACGACGCACGGCCATGGCATCGAGTGCAGGGCGCAGCGACTCGGCGCAATCAGCCAGCGTGCGACCGGTGAGCGGTTCGGGCTCGCCGCCGAGCTCGAGTTCGAGCGTGACGGCCTCAGCCAAGGTGGCCGGTCGTGCAACCCACGCGAGCCATTCGCTGTCCTTCTGGGCGCTGGCGATGGCTTCGGCGATGGCGGCGTCGATGCAGGATCGATCAGAGGTGGACATGGCCGCGCCGTGTCCCAGCACCCTGCCATCGAGCCGCAGGATGGCGCTGGCTGCGGGAATCTGGGGCGCCAGATCGCCGCTTGGCGCCCCGGCCAACGCAGCCTGCATTCGATCCCAGGCCGCTGCGGCGACCTCGGCGTCGGGGGCACCGGCACCGGCGCAACCCAGAACAAGCGGCAAAAAAGCGATGGTCAGAGTGGACGGGCGCCGCATCCGTGCCATCCTACGGGGTCGGGACAGCCGTCCCGTATGACATCTCCAGCAGAGAGGACACGCGATGCTCGGCAAGGTTGTGACGTTCGAGACGCAAAACCAGCGCCTGGCGCTTCTGGCCGTGCTGAGCTTCATCGCTCTCTGCTGAACGATCCTCGTCCCACGAGGTCCGAAGTGCCCGCAAGGGCATCCGCCACCCCCTCAGGCCGCTTCGGCGGCCACACGTGGGGCGGAAGAGGTTGGAAAGGGACAACGGCCCCGCGGCTCACGCCGCGGGGTCTTTTTTTTCGTCGTGCCGATGCGACGGGCACGGGCTGAGCGGGTGATCGGTGGCAAGCCGCGTCGATCAAGGGGACCAGAACTCCGTTTGCGTGCAGCACAGAAAAACGGGCCCCCGGATGGGGGCCCGCGATGATGGTGCTTGTTCAGGCGACCGAGCTCAGTCGAGCTTGATCTTGTCGGTGCCGAGCGCGCCGTGGTCGTCCATGCCGCCCTTGGTCGGCGCCTTGGCACGCTTGGGTGCCACGAACGCAGCCATGTCGGCCGGGTTCGACGATTCCGGAGTCGGGCTCGCGCCCCACTGTGCGCGCTTGAGGCTGAGGCCGATCTTGCGGTCGTCGGTGTCGACGCGCAGGATCTTGACTTCGACCTCCTGGCCGCTCTTGACCACGTCCTGCGGGTTCTCGACCTTGTGGTCGGCGAGCTCGCTGATGTGGAGGAGGCCTTCGAGACCGTCCTCAAGCTCCACGAAGACGCCGAAGTTGGTGATCTTCGTGATCTTGCCGGTGACGATCATGCCCGGGCGGTACGCGCTCGGGATCGCCTCGACCCATGGGTCTTCCGAGAGCTGCTTCACGCCGAGGCCGACGCGCTGCTTCTCCTGGTCGACTTCGATGACCACGCACTTGACCGAGTCGCCCTTCTTGAGGACCTCGTTGGGGTGCGCGACCTTCTTGGTCCAGCTCATGTCGCTGACGTGGAGCAGGCCATCGATGCCCGGTTCGATCTCGATGAATGCACCGTAGTTGGCCAGGTTGCGGACCTTGCCCTCGATGACCGTGCCGAGCGGGTAGCGCTCGCCCACGAGTTCCCAGGGGTTGACCTCGGTCTGCTTCATGCCCAGCGAGATCTCGAGCTTGTCCTTGTTGAAGTCCAGGACGACCACGTCGATCTCCTGGTTCACGTTGACGACTTCGCTCGGGTGGTTGATGCGGCGGGTCCAGCTCATCTCGCTGACGTGGACCAGGCCCTCGATGCCGTCCTCGAGGCGCACGAACGCGCCGTACGACATGAGGTTGACCACGGCGCCGCGCACGCGCGCGCCGACCGGGTACTTCTTCTCGATCTCTTCCCAGGGGGAGGTTTCCTTCTGCTTCAGGCCCAGCGCGATCTTCTCGCGCTCGCGGTCGATGTTGAGGATCTTGACCTCGATCTCCATGCCCGGCTTCACGACCTCGCTCGGGTGGCCGACCCGGCCCCACGACATGTCGGTGATGTGGAGCAGGCCGTCGAGGCCACCGAGGTCGACGAACGCGCCGAAGTCGGCGATGTTCGTGACGGTGCCGCGCACGATCGAGCCCTCGACGAGCTCGCCCATGAGGCGCTTCTTGGCCTCCTCGCGCTCATCCTCGATGAGCTTGCGGCGGCTGATGACGATGTTGCGGCGCTCGGTATCGATCTTGAGGATCAGCGCACGCATCATGCGGCCGACCCAGTCGCCCACGTCGCCCGGACGGCGCACATCGACCTGCGATGCGGGGAGGAAGACCGGCACGCCGATGTCGACGAGCAAGCCACCCTTGATCTTGCGGAGCACCTTGCCCTCGACGACATCGCCTTCCTTGCGCGTGACCAGGATCTGCTCCCAGCCGCGGATGCGGTCGGCCTTGCGCTTCGAGAGAACCACGGAACCTTCGGCATCCTCGAGGCTCTCCAGCAGCACTTCGACGGTGTCGCCGATCGACACGCCGCCGCTCTCCTCGAACTCGGCCTTCTGGATCTGGCCTTCGCTCTTCAGGCCGACGTCGACGATGACGTAGTCGCCGCTGATGCCGACGACCTTGCCCTTGAGGATGCTGTTGGTCTCGAACTTGCTGACCTCGCCGCGCTCGAGCACGGCAGCCATGGAGCTCTGGCCGAGCGCCAGTTCCAGATCGTTGAGGTCGAGCGAGAGGTCTGCGATGAGGTTGTGGTCAACCATGATGTCGTTGGGGTCCTAGGTGCCGAGTGCGGGCGCCATGCACCGTGCATGACGAACGTCCCGCGGTCGCGGCGGTTGCGAACCGGTGCTGGACCATCCAGCGCCGGGTCGGCGAGACTAGCGGAGCGGGCGCGCGCCGGCGGAGCGGATAACGCCAAAGGGACGAAGATTCGCGGATGGGTCAGGCGGCGTGTGCCGGCCCCGGGCGATGCAGCGCCCCGACGCGTCGCGACAGGGTGATGAAGCCCACCATGCCCGCCACGTTGACCACGGTGCAGAGCGCGAAGACCCAGTGGCGGCCGTCCGGCGGCATGAGGGCGTAAAGGGGCGCCGCGATGAAGGGCGCCATCAGGCCGCGCAGGCCGTTGAGCGTGACGTGCACCGCCATGTACTCGGCGTCGCGGTGCGGCGGCGCGAAGTCGTGGTGGCCGAGGTTCCAGGCGAGCACGCCGCCGGCGAAACCTATCCCGAGGGCCACGCTGGCTGCGTAGAAGAGTGGCAGACTGTGCAGCAGCGCGGCCAGCCACAGCAGCACCGATGCCGCGACGAAGGACCATCCGTGGATGGAGCGGAAGCGCGTGATGTGCGAACGATCCATCAGACGCGACCACATCGGGATCGCCAGCGGCATGATCGCGGTGGGGATGATCGTGGTGGCGAGGATGCCTTCGAGGTAGGTGAGCCCGAACTCGTCCTGCATGAGCGACACCTGCGGCTGCGTGAGCATGAGGTTGCCCAGGCCGAACACGAACATGTGCAGCATGAAGCTGCGGTAGAGCGGGTCTTCGCGCAGCACGGTGATGATGCGCCGCGGGTCGAGCGTG
Source organism: Planctomycetia bacterium (assembly GCA_005798965.1). Lineage (GTDB taxonomy): Bacteria > Planctomycetota > Phycisphaerae > Phycisphaerales > SM1A02 > SYIB01. The sequence continues at coordinate 25,304 of SYIB01000109.1, read as the reverse complement.
GGGCGCTCATCCTCGTCGTTGCCGGCGCGTTCGGCCGCGACGATCTGGTCTTCGTTGAGCAAGGTGACCTTGCGGTAGATCGCGTTGCCGACGAGCCCGATCGCGGCCAACGCGGGGAAGAGGATGATCGAGTTGCGCGGCCCAAGGTCCATCGCTTGGCCGACGGCCGCTCCGCAGAGCGCAAGCACCACGGCCTGCATCGTCGCCATCTTGCCCGCAACGCTCGCGCGACGCCCCTTGGGCCAGTTGTGGCGCCAGACCGCCGTGCGCACGGTGATGACGCCGGTCCAGCAGGTGCGGGCGACCAGCACGAGCGCGCACAGCGCGAGGAGCCCGCCTTCATTGATGGGGATGAGTGCGACCAGGCCGACGCACAGGCACGTGGCCAGCTGCAGCGCCGCGATGAACGGCACCTTGCGGCGACCGTGGGCGAGGCTGGCCCAGACGAACGAGCAGAGGTTGGCCACATTCGGCGCCGCCGTGACGACGGCGACCGCCATGTCGAGCTTCCACGGATCGACGGTGCCGTCGAACGCCTTTTTGACGACCACGCCCATCGTGCCCCCCTCGATCGCGCCGAGCGCGAATGGAAGGAAGCACCACGAGACGAGCTCGTGCACGTAGTTGCGGCGCATCGCCGGCGTGAGGTCCTTCGGATTGAAGGACCCGATCACGTCCAGCAGGAAGCGCTGGAGCATGCTCAGTCTGGCGACGATCATGAAGGGAAAATCGTAGGGCGTTCACGCCGTGTGCGTGGACAGGCGCAAAGCCCGGGCTACGATTGTTGCGCGCCCGGTCCTCTGGGCGGCGGACCATCCCCGACGCGCTCGAACCTATGCGCGAACCCAAGGGATCGCTGTGCTCCGCGACGAAGGCCATGCCTCCCTCGAGTGGAAGGCCGGGATCGTCGGACAGCGAACCCACCTCACGGAAGGGTTCGGGCAACTTCAGGGTGGTTTGGCTTCGGCCTGGTGCTCGCACCGCGCCGCCCGGAGGACCGGGCGCAGTGCGTCGGTGCCCATGCGCGCCCGTTCGAAGCGACCGAGCGGTCCCGTGCTGCGCGTCCGCGCGCCAAGGACCCGAGGGAGCGCAAGGACGAGCGGGTGAGTTCGCGCAGTCAGGCGAGCGAGGCGAGCGTGCGCGCGTAGGCCTCGTGCACCGCGTCGAGGCTGTCGGGAATCATGCGCAGGCCACCGATCGCGGCCATGAAGTTGACGTCGCCCGACCAGCGCGGGACAAGGTGCACGTGCAGGTGCTCGGGAAGGCCCGCACCGGCGGCGCGGCCCTCGTTCACGCCGATGTTGAGCCCTTGCGGGTTCAGCGTGCGTCGTACGAGCAGTGCGGCGAGGTCGACGAGTTTCCAGAGTTCAGCGCGTTGTTCGGGTGTGTAGTCGAGCAGCGTGGGCCGAGCCTCGCCGAGCGCGATGAGCAGGTGGCCGTTCGAGTACGGGTAGCGGTTGAGCAGGATCATGCCGTGCGCGTTGCGGTGCAGCACATGGTGCTCTCGGTCGCGCGCAGCGTGCTGCCAGTAGTCGGCGAGGAAGTTCCGCGGCGTTTCCTCGCCGGCGAGGCGCTCTGCGCTCGCTCGTTCGTCAAGGCCTCGCAGGTAGGCCATGCGCCATGGCGCCCAGAGCGACTGGTGGTTCATGGGCCGGAGTCTAGGGGCGCTCCAGGACGACCCACGCAGCGCCGTGCCCGGGTCGGCTTGCACGGGCTCGACCGGATTGGCCCTCTGGCGTGCGTCGATCAGCGGTAGCGCGCCCAGCGCAGGAGTTCGCGCGGGGTCGGCGGCTTGCCTTGCATGAGGATGCCGACGCGGAAAATCCGCGAGGCAAGCCAGAGGAACGCGATGCTCGATGCCGCGCTGACGGCGAGCGAGAGCGCGACCTGCCAGCCAGGTACGGGCTCGGTCGTGCCGGTGGCGCGCAGCACCATGATGAACGGGCTGATGGGCGGCAGGAACGAGCAGACGACCGCGAATGCACCGTTGGGATTCTCGCTGATCGGCAGCCAGAGTATGAGTGGCACGATGAGCACGAGCGTCACTGGGCCCACGAGCGCCTGCGCTTCCTGCAGGTTGGTGACGGCACTGCCGACCGCGGTCAGCATGCTCGCGATCATGAGGTAGGCAGTGAGGGCAAACGCGACCATGAGCACGAGGCTCGAGACGGGGACCAAGTCCATCATGGCCAGCGCCGAGAGCCCCGCGAGCCCAGCAAGCCCGTACATGCCGAGCATGACCGCGGTTGAACCGAGTTGGCCGAGGATCTTGCCGGCCAGCAACTCCATGGGGCTGACCGCGGCGAGCAGGACCTCGATGACCTTGCTGCCCTTTTCCTCGATCGTGTTCGTGAGGAGGAAGTTCGCGCCGGTGAAGGTGGTGATCCACATCAGGAACATGAAGGCGCCCGGCACCAGCATGCGGCCTTCGAGCCGCTCCTTCGCCTCGGTGCCATCAACGGTCAGCCGCAGGATGTTTGGCTCGGGGCGCTTCAAGAGGTCCATCGTGCGCTGGTAGTCGGCACCCGAGGCCTGCACGCGCAGTCGCACGATCGCCTCGCGCACGGAGCGGCTGACGATCGACGTGTGCTTGGGGCTCGTCTTCGTGGCGACGAAGAGCTCGTAGGTCGGGTCCTTCGACTGGGCATCGAGGGATGCCGGCGGAATGATGACGAGGGCCAGCACATCGCCGCTGCGCACACGCTCCTTCGCCGCCTCGACCTGGTCGGCTGCGATCGTTTCGATCGGCGACTCGATGGGCGTGAGCGCCGTGGTTGCATCGTCGAGTTCGGGCTCCTCACCGCGTTCGACGCGCTCGCGGAGGGCCGTCGCGGGATCCTTGGCAGCGCGTTCGAGTTCGGTGCGCATCGCGTCGGTCGCCGCGACGGGGGCTTCGACGAGGATCGCGCCTGTCATGGGTTGGATGCTCGTGGCCATCAGGATCGGCAGCAGCATCGAGACGCCAACCATGAGCAGCGGGAACACGAGAGCCGAAAAGAGGAAGCCCTTGGTGAGGACCGTGGTGCGGAATTCGCGCCCAGCGATCGCGAGCACGCGGCGCGGCGCGCCGGCATGGCGGGGGGCATCAGGCATGGTTGGGCTCCGGCTGGCGAGCGTGGCCGCCGTGGGCAGTGACGAGCTCGACGAAGATGTCGTCAAGCGTCGGGCGCTTGAGGCTCACGCCGCTGAAGAGCCGCGTGGCGGCGAGCGGAGCGAGCAGGTCGATCGCATCGGTGCGGTCGGCAGCATGGGCGAGCACGCTTCCGTCCTCGGCACGCTCGACCGAGGCCACGCCTGGCACGCGCGCCGCGACTGCGGCAGCCGGCTCGAAGGGGCCATCCGTGCGGGCGACCACGGTGGTGGGACGGTGGCCCGCGCGCACCGCATCGAGCGAGTCATCGAGCAGCTTTTCACCGCGGTTGATCAGCACGACGCGGTCGCACAGGTTCTCGGCGTGGTGCATCTGGTGCGTGCTGAACAGGATCGTGGAGCCGCCGGCGTGGAGTTCGGTCACGATGCGGGCGAGCACACGAGAGTTGACCGGATCGAGGCCGCTGAACGGTTCGTCGAGGATGATCAGCTCGGGGTCGTGCATCACCGATGCGATGAACTGCACCTTCTGCTGCATGCCCTTGGAGAGTTCTTCGCAGCGCTTGCGTTCGACGCCCGGGAGCTCGATGCGCTCGAGCCAGGCGAGCGTGCGCCTGCGGCCCTCGGAGCCGCTGAGTCCCTTGAGTGCACCGATGTAGGCGAGGTACTCGATCACGCGCATCTTCTTGTAGAGCCCGCGCTCCTCCGGCAGGTAGCCGATGCGATCCTTCATGGCGATCGCATCCGATCCGAGCACTCGGATCGACCCCTGGTCGGGGTAGATGATCGACATGAGCATTCGGATGGTCGTGCTCTTGCCCGCGCCGTTTGGGCCAAGCACCCCGCAGAGGCAGCCAGCAGGGATGGCCAGGTCGATGCCGCGAACCGCTTCGGTCGAGCCGAAGCGCTTGCGAACCCCCTGGATCAGGACGGATGCGTTCATAGGTGGAACCGAGAGTACGGAAAAGGGTCCGTTGACGTTGTCGAGTGTCGATGACCTTACAACAAGCATTTGGCGCTCATGGCCGGTCAGCGGGCCGCTCGTCAGCGGGAACCTTGGGCATGGCAGGAGCCGGCGATGGCGGCGGCGGATCCATGCGCGAGATGGGTTCGCCCGCCGTGACCAACGCGACGACTTCGGGTGGAAGGGCCGTCTCGGTGGATGTGTCTGGCAAGAATGTCGCCTTCAGCACCAAGAGTCCGACGGCGCCCTGATCCGAGCGCGTGTCGATGTTCGTGGGCCAGCGTCTCCCATCCGAGGATTGCCATTGCAGCCATCGGCTTTCGGTGACACGCGGCCCCGACTCACCGGGCACCGAGAACGAGAGCGTCATGGGACGGCCGGTCGCGCGCTCACACGTGAATTCGCAGAGCAGGCCTTCCGCTCCGTGCAGCCGCACAGCATCGCACTCGACCGAGCCGATGGCGCGAGGCTCCAGCAGCTCTGCATGCAGCCAACCCGTTCCCAGCACTGGACCAAGCGCATTGAGCGACTGGACGATCGTGGCTCGCCGACGCACTTCATCGGCATCGACGAGGATGGTCTCAGGACGACCGGTGCGGATCATCCATCCGACACCGCCGTTCGCGCCCATGGTCTCGGTGAAGGGGTCGGGCCCGCCATGGCGCACCATGATGACGGAACCGTCGGCCCCGACCGTGCAGTCATGCAGCACGCTGCTCGAGCCACGGTTGGCACGCATGGTCGCGGTCACACTGCCGACGCCCGCGAATGCCTGGGAACCGCCGATCCAAGCGAGGGACTTGGCGAGGACGGGGCGCGCCGACTCCGGGATGCCTTCGAGCCGATTCGGCAGGAAGACGGACGGGGGGCCCGTGGGTGCCAGCGCGGAGCCGTCGCCGCATGCGACCGTCACAAGGGCCAGCACGATCGCGGTGAAGGTCCGGAGCGTCATGGGGGCGCGAAGTGTAAGCCGATGCCGAGCAAGAGCAGGGGTGGAGGGCCGGGCGGCCCACCCCGATCCATCCGTCCATCCGGGTGAACGGTTGAAAGATCGCCCCGGACGGACTACCTTTCCCTCATGACCAGCAGTCTCTTGGGTGTCATGGACCGTCGCACGGTGCTCTTCGATGGTGCGATGGGGACTTCGATCCACTCCTGCGAGGACTGCCGCCCGCAGGACTGGCTTGGCCGCGACAACTGCACCGACATCCTGGTGCGCAGCCGCCCGGACCTGATCCAGCGCATCCACGAGTCGATGCTCGCCGCCGGCGCCGACATCGTCGAGACCGACACGTTTGGCTCCAACCGCTTGGTCGCCGCGGAGTTCGACGAGGAGATGGTCGGCTGGGTGCACTCACTCAACGAGCAGGCGGCCCGCATCGCGCGCGCCGCGTGCGATCGTTACGCATCGCCGGGTCGGCCGCGCTTCGTCGCCGGATCGATCGGGCCGGGCACCAAGCTCATCTCGCTCGGCCAGACGACCTGGGATCTGATGCTCGCGAGCTACCGGGAGCAGGCGCGTGGGCTGCTCGAGGGCGGCGTCGATTGCTTCATGATCGAGACCTGCCAGGACCTGCTGCAGGTCAAGTGTGCGGTCAATGCTTGCCTTGATGCACTCGAGTCGGCACGGCGCAGCGTGAAGGACTGCCCGATCTTCGTGAGCGTGACGATGGAGACGACGGGCACCATGCTCCTGGGCACTGAGATCGCCGCAGTCGTCAACGCCCTGCGGCCGTTCCCGGTCGAGAGCCTGGGCCTGAACTGCGCGACCGGCCCGGTCGAGATGACGCCGCACGTGGCGTACCTCGCCAAGCACTGGGACCGTCGCGTGAGCGTGGTCCCCAATGCGGGACTTCCAATCCTGCAGGATGGCAAGACCGTCTACCCGCTGCAACCAGCAGGATTCGTCGAGGCGATGCGACGCTTCATGGAAGAGCACCGCGTGGATTCGCTCGGCGGCTGCTGCGGCACCACGATCGAGCACATCGGCGCGCTCGCGACCGCGCTCAAGGACCGTGAGCCGGTGCGCACGCCCAAGCAGCCGCAGGCGGCCGGCTGCAGCAGCCTCTACGGCTACACCGAGTTCGAGCAGGAGAACTCGTTCCTGATCGTGGCCGAGCGCACGAACGCCAACGGCAGCCGCAAGTTCAAGCGTCTGCTCGACGAGGAACACTGGGATGGCCTCGTGAGCATGGCTCGCGAGGAAGTCCGCGATGGGGGTCAGGTGCTCGACCTGTGCGTGGACTTCGTGGGCCGCAACGGCGTTCGCGACATGGGTGAGGTCGTGAGCCGCTATGTGCGCCAGGTGAACGCGCCACTCATGCTTGACTCGACCGATGCCAACGTGCTCGAGGCGGGCCTGCAGCGTGCCGGTGGACGGTGCATCGTCAATTCGATCAACCTCGAAGACGGTGAGGAGCGCATGGCGCGCGTCTGCCCGATGCTGCGCCGCTACGGCGCTGCGTGCGTGGCCCTGACGATCGACGAAGATCCGCAGGCGGGCATGGCGAAGACCGCCGCGCGAAAGCTCGAGATCGCCGAGCGGATCCACGGGCTCTACACCGGCCGCTGGGAACTGCCCGAGGAAGACCTCTTCTTCGATCCGCTGACCTTCACGATCGCCACCGGCAACGACGACGACCGCCGGCTCGGTCTCGAGACGCTTGATGGGATCGAGCTGATCGCCAAGCGCTTTCCCCGCTGCGGCACGATCCTGGGCCTCTCGAACATCTCCTTCGGCCTCAAGCCTGCTGCCCGAGCGGTGCTCAACAGCGTCTTCCTGCACGAAGCCCGCCAGCGCGGACTGAGCGCGGCGATCGTGCACGCGAGCAAGATTCTCCCGCAGGACCGCATCGCACCCGAGCGCTGGGAGGCCGCCCAGTGGCTGGTCTACGACCGTCGCGGCGCGACCCGCCCCGAGGGCAAGTCGACGGACTTCGATCCGTTGCTCTACTTCATCGGCCTCTTCCCCGAGGGCGAGGAGGCGGTCACCGAGAAGACGAGCCTGGCCGACCTGCCGATCAAGGAGCGCCTGCAGCGGCACATCATCGATGGCGAGGACAAGGACCTTGGGGAATCGCTCGACGAGGGACTGCAGCAGTACGCACCGCTGGACATCATCAACAACGACCTGCTCGCAGGGATGAAGGTGGTGGGCGAGCTCTTCGGCGCCGGCCGCATGCAGCTGCCGTTCGTGCTCCAGAGCGCGGCGGTCATGAAGAAGGCCGTTGCGCACCTGCAGCCGCACATGGAGCGGCTCGGTACGGGCGGCCCGTCGAAGGCCAGCATCGTGCTGGCGACCGTGGCCGGGGACGTGCACGACATCGGGACGAACCTCGTCGACATCATCCTGACCAACAACGGCTTCACGGTCCACAACATCGGGATCAAGCAGTCGCTGACGCAGATCACCGAGGCTTGGCGCACGACTGGCGCCGATGCGATCGGCATGAGCGGACTGCTCGTCAAGAGCGTGGCGGTCATGGAGGAGAACCTGCACGAGATGAATCGGCAGGGAATCACCGTGCCCATCATGCTGGGCGGCGCGGCGCTCACTCGCCATTATGCCGAGGGGCACTTGCGCTCGATCTACAAGGGGCCGCTGTACTACGGCCGCGATGCGTTCGAGGGCCTGGCGGTGTGCGATGCGCTCGCCACCCGCACGCTGGAGGTGCTCGATCGGCAAGTGGAGGAGCGACTTGCCAAGCGCGAAGCAGCTGATCGCGTCGTCGCAAGCCGCACGATCCGCCAGCAGGCCGCCAGTGGCCAGCAACTCTCCGAACGCAGCCATGTGCGGCAGGACGTCGAGGTCCCTGCGCCACCGTTCTGGGGCCACCGACTCGTCGAGGGGCTCCCGCTCGAGCAGATCTACCCGTACCTCAATCTCGTCGCGCTCTTCCGCGGCCAGTGGGGCTTCAAGAAGGGCGACCTCGATGACGCGCGCTACGAAGCCTTCCTGGAGGAGCATGCCTATCCGGTGCTCGAGCGCCTGAAGGCCGAATGCCGCGACGAGAAGATCCTGCGACCTGCGGTCGTCTGGGGTTACTACCCGTGCAACGCCGATGGCGACGAGCTGGTGGTGTTCGATGCCGTGGACCACGATCGCGAAGTCGAGCGTTTCAGGTTCCCGCGGCAGGAAGGGCGCGAGCGCCTGTGCATCAGCGACTTCTTCCGTCCGGTGTCGGTCGGCACGCGCGATGTGCTGGCCCTGCACTGCGTGACGATGGGCAGCGAGGCGAGCCACCGTGCGAAGCAGCTCTTCGAGCGCAACCAGTACACCGACTACCTCTTCCTGCACGGCTTCGGCGTGGAGTGCGCCGAGGCGCTCGCCGAGCTCTGGCACAAGCGCATTCGGGCGGAACTCGGCATCGGGCACGAGGACGATCCGGAGGTCCGCCGCCTGTTCACCCAGCACTACCGCGGCAGTCGCTACAGCTTCGGGTACCCCGCGTGCCCGGACATGAGCGATCAGGAGAAGCTCTTCCGCCTGCTTGAGCCCCAGCGCATCGGCTGCGTGCTCACCGAGAACTGGCAGATCGATCCCGAGCAGTCGACGAGCGCGATCGTCGTGCATCACCCACAGGCGAAGTACTTCGCGGTCTGAGCAGCATGGCGCGAATCGCTGATCGGGCCGTCATCGGCGGAGCGAACCGCGGGCTCGCACCCGACAGGGCCGATCACGCGAGCAGCTGCGTGATCGGGCCGGCGCCTTCGACGCCCACGAGCTTCTGGTCGAGCCCGCCGTAGAAATAGGTCAGGGCATTCGGATCGACGCCCAACCGGTCGAGCACCGTTGCGTGGAGGTGCTTCACGTGGAAGCGCTCACCCACGCCGATCGAGCCGAGCTCATCGGTCTGGCCCACGGTGACGCCGCCCTTGATGCCGCCGCCGGCCATCCACATGGTGAAGCCGAAGGAGTTGTGGTCGCGGCCCGTGCCCATGGCGTACTCAGCGGTGGGCTGGCGCCCGAACTCACCGCCCCAGATCACGAGCGTCTCGTCGAGCAGCCCGCGTCGCTTGAGGTCCTTGAGCAGGCCCGCGATCGGCTTGTCGGTACGGCCTGCGTGGTAATCGTGGTTCTTCTTCAGGTCGTCGTGTGCATCCCAGTTGTCGTCGTTGTGGGAACCGCCGGCATACAGCTGCACGAAGCGCACGCCACGCTCGACGAGCCGCCGCGCGAGCAGGCACTTGCGGCCGAACTCCTCGGTGCGCGGATCGTCAATGCCGTACAACTCCTGCGTGTCCTTGCTCTCTTGGGCCAGCTCGACCGCCTCGGGCGCGGTCGCCTGCATGCGGTAGGCGAGCTCGTAGCCCTCGATGCGGCTCTCGAGGTCGGGGTTCCCGCTGCGCAGGAGCGCGTGGCGCGTGTTCCAGTCCTTGAGCTCATCGAGCACCGCGCGCTGCACGCGCTGCGTGCGATCCTCGGGCGTGGCGAGGTCGAGGATGGGATCGCCCTGCCCGCGCAGCACGCAGCCCTGGTAGCTCGCCGGCATGTAGCCGCTCGACCAGTTCTTCGCGCCTGAGATCGGTCCGCCGGTCGAGTCGAGCATGACCACGAAGCCGGGCAGGTTCTGGTTCACGGTGCCCAGCCCATAGTTGACCCAGGAGCCCATGCACGGCGAGCCGCCGAGCAGCTTGCCGGAGTTCATCATGAGCATGGCGCTGCCGTGGATCGGGCTCTCGGCGTACATGCTCTTGATGAACGCCATGTCGTCGACGCAGGTCGCCAGGTGCGGGAAGAGATCGCTGACCCATGCGCCGCACTCGCCGTGCTGGCGGAAATCCCACTTGGGACCGACGATGCGGCCCTCGTTGCGGTCACCGCCGCGGCCCTTGGTCTTCACCTGGATCGTCTGGCCGTCGTACTTGTAGAGCTCGGGCTTGTAGTCGAAGGTGTCGACGTGGCTCGGGCCGCCGTACATGAACAGGAAGATCACGCTCTTCGCGCGGCCTGCAGTCAGCGGGGCCTTCGACACCAGCGGCCCGGCCGCCAGCGGTGTCGAGCCGTCGAAGGCCATCGCCTGGCGCTGCAGGAAGCCATCGCGCACGAACAGGTCGGCCAGCGCCACGCTGGTGAACGCACCACCGGCCTGCCACATGAACTCACGGCGGGTGCGTCGGCAGAAGCTGGCGGTATGCGGTGGTTCGTGCATGATCGTCAGTCGATGTGGAGGAACTCGTTGCTGTTCACGAGCATGAGCGCGAAGAGGTCGAGTGCGCGGTCTGCATCGGGCACGCCCTCGTCGGCCAATCGGGCCATGAAACGCTCGGCACCATCGAGCTCGGCAGCTCGTGCCATGCGGCCGTAAGCGAAGCGGACCGCGGCACCGGCGCGGTCGCGCAGGCTGTTCGGGGCGGCGTCGCGGGCACGCTCGGCCAGCCGCCGCGCCTGCTCGTTGGCGAAGTCCCCGTTGAAGAGGATCAGGCTTTGCGTGGGCTGCACCGTCGCGAACCGCACGGGGCAGGGGTTGTCGATGTCGGCTTGGTCGAAGACGGCCAGAAGGGGATCCTGGATGGAGCGCTTCTGGTGCATGTACACGCTGCGCCTGGTCCAGCTTGGCTCTGGCGTGAGCGGCCAGACATCATGTGGACGGCTGCTCGTGGCCAGCACTGCCTCGGGCAGGGGCGGGCGCACGCCCGGGCCTCCAAGCTCGAGGTTGATCGTGCCGTTGGCAGCCAGCAGGCTGTCGCGCAGTTCCTCGGCAGAGAGCCGACGCATGCGGAAGCGCGAGAGCCGCTCGTTGCCCGGGTCCGTCGCAAGCGCTGCCTCGGAGGGCACGCTCGACATGCGGTAGGTCGCGCTCGTCATCATCAGGCGGTGCATCGCCTTGAGGCTCCACCCATCGGCCATGAGGCGTCGCGCGAGCCAGTCGAGCAGTTCCGGATGCGTGGGCTTGTCGCCCAGACGGCCGAAGTCGTTGCTGCTGGGCACGATGCCCACGCCGAAGTGATGCTGCCAGAGCCGGTTCGCGGCGACGCGCGAGGCGAGGCGGTTGCGCGGATCGGTGATCCACGCTGCGAGTGCGGTGCGGCGGCCGGTCGACTCACCATGCGCCGCCGAAGGAGCCGGATGGGTGAAGGTGGAGAGCACCACCGGCACGGCAGGCTCGACGCGCTCCGCGGGCGCATGCGGGCTGCCGCGCGTGAGCACATGCACCGGCACGGGCTCGAGGCCGACTTCAGACACCGAGAGCACGACTTCGCCACGCGCGGCCGGCGGGCGAAGGGCCAGCAGTTCGGTTCGGGCGGTTGCCCAGCGCTGCGCATCGCCGGTGCGACCTGCGGCGGCGATCACGTCCTTCGTCGAAGCGGGGCCAAGACCGGTCGCCGCAGAGAGCACCTCATCGGCGCCAAGCACGCGTTTGTGGATCCGCACCTCGTCGATCTGGCCGCTGAAGGCGCCGCCGCCGGGGAGCATGCCGCCGATCACGAGCTGCGCGGGGCTGTCGAGCCGGCGCGTGCTGCAGGTTGCACGATCCACCTCGACGCCATCGAGATGCAGCACGACCGTTCCGCTCGCGCGCTCGCGTGTGAGCGCGACGTGGTGCCACCGGCCGTCGTTGTGCCCGGGTGCGCTGTTGAGGAACGTCTCGGGATTGCCAATGCCTGCGGCGACGATGCCGTTGCCGATCATCGAGATGCCGAAGTCATCCACGATGCCGGGCACCTCGCCATCGACGATGCCCGAGCCGAGGAACCAGCGCGGGTCGCCGTCGTCACCGGCTGCGACGCGATCGGTGCGGAACCATGCGGAGATCGTGAAGTCGTCGGCGACCGGGCGGTCCAGCAGCACGCGGTCGTCGCCGCCATCGAACGCGCCACCCAGCCCGAAGCGGCCTCGCTCGCCCCAGCGCAGGTCCTTCACCTGTGCCGTGGGGCCCGGCACCACGGAGCGGACGACGGCACGGTCGGCCTCCGGGGCGGTGGCTTCGGTCTCGAACGCGTAGTGCGCCACCAGGCCCGTGGCCGGGGCACGATCGGGCGCGGTGCCCGAGGAACCGTTGGCCGGCGGCAGCACGCCGCTGGAGGCTTCGATCGCCAACATCGATTCGACGAGCGATTCGCGACGCTCCTGGTAGGCGATGCGCTCAGCCTCAAGGTCGCGGCGGCCGAACTCGGGATCGATCGAGCGCGTGACGTTGCGGGCTTCGATGCTGTTGCCGGCATGCGACTTGTACGGGCGCACACCGGCGAAGAAGGCGCTGAAGGCGTAGTAGTCGCGCTGCGGGATCGGATCGCCCTTGTGGTCGTGGCAGCGGGCGCACCCGAGCCCGACACCGAGCATCGTGCGTGCGGTGATGTCGACGATGCCGTCCATGTCGTCGGCGAGCGCCTGCTTGAGATCAGGCACCTCGTCGTCCCACATGCCGAGCCGGTAGTAGCCCGTGGCGACCATCGTGGAGAAGTCGCGATCGGCGAGTTCATCGCCGGCAAGCTGCTCGGTGATGAAGCGGTCGTAGGGCTTGTCCTGGTTCATCGCGCCGATGACCCAGTCGCGGTAGCGCCAGGTGCCCGGCTTGTCGCTGTCGCGTTCGAAGCCGTTCGTGTCGGCGTAGCGGACAAGGTCGAGCCAGTGCCGGCCCCAGCGCTCGCCGTAGTGCGGGCTGGCGAGCAGCCGCTCGATCGCGTGCTCCCATGCGTTCGGGTCGGTGTCGGCAAGGAACGCGTCGACCTCGGCTGGCGTGGGCGGCAGGCCGGTGAGGTCGTAGGTCGCGCGACGAAGCAGTGCGACGCGGTCAGCTTCGGGTGCGGGCGCGAGACCGTCGGCTTCGAGCCGGGCCAGGATGAAGCGGTCGATGTCGTTCTGGACCCATGCGGTGTCGCGCACGGTCGGCGGCTGTGCGTCGGAGATCGGCCGGTACGACCACCACTCGCGAGCCTTCTCGAGATCGATCGTGCGCGGTGCGGGGTGAGTGTCCTGGGCGTGCGTGCCGTCGGCCTTGGCGCCCTTGGCGGTCGTTGCGTCGGTCCCATCGGCGAGGGCAGTTGCACAGGCGAGCGCACAGGCGGTGACTGTGGAGATCGTCCTCACGAAGACATGGTAGAACCAACGTGAGCCGAGGCAACCGCTCGTGGCCGAATGATGAGTGCAAGAGCGATGCCCGTGGTGATGTCCGCGAGGTGGTGCTCCTGCACCATCCACGTGCTGGCGATGACCGCAGTGCACCAAGCCCACAGGGCTGCGGCACCGGCGCGGCCGAGCCGTGGGGCGAAGAACATGGCCATCGCGATCACGCCTGCGACATGCATGCTCGGCGCATAGGAGTAGAGGCCCGGGTGGGGGAGTCCCGTGGCGTTCGACAGCCAATCCCAGACGAACCCTGAATCCGTCGTCTCGAAGGCGAGCCGCTGCGGAAGCGCGACGTAGATCGTGCAGGCGATGACAGTCTGCAGCAGGATCGTCCCGCCGAGCACCGCGTAATCGCGCCAGCCCCGGCAGAAGAGCGGGAGCAACGCTGCAACCAGGTCGTAGCTTGCGTACACCGGGATCATCCATTCATGCGGCGTGGCGGTGCGCTCGAAGTCGAGCGCGAGTTCGACGCGGCTGGTCCAGAACGACGACAACCAGGCCGAGCCGAACCAGATGATGGCCCACAGTGCGACCCACCACGCGCCACAGGCCGCAGGGGCCACGCGAGGGTTCGCATCCAGCCAAGCATGGCACGCGCGGGGAATCCACCGCACGGCCATAGCATCGCGTGATGCTTCTATCGATGGCCGCGCTCGCAGCGTTCCTGTCATGCTCCGTTTACGGTACCGCAGCGCCCGGGCAGGCGACCTACGCCGTCGCGATCAGCCGTTCGGCTGCGGCCGACCCGGCTTGGCTCGATGTGGCGGAAGCGCTGCGCGACAAGCATGGCGTGGATGCCCCCGTGATCGAGTTCGATGAGTCGAGCGACGCGGGCTTCGCCTCGCTGGTGGAGACGCTCCGCCAGCGCAAGGCGAGCATGGTGGGCATCGTGCTCCATCCGGCCCGAGCGGCGCGTGATGTGACGGCGCCACTGCAGCGAGCGCTCCGGATGATCGATGGCGATCCCGAGAGCGATGTGTCATGGGGCATCATCACGGCGCGCTCGGCCGAGGGCGCTCGCCGGCTGGTGGATCATGCGGAGCCGCTCACGATGTCGATCGCAGCGGGCACGGCCGACTTCCCGATGCAGCGATTCGATCACAGTGCGTGGTGGAGCGAGGAGGCCGCGCACCGCTTCACGCTGCATCACGATGGCCGCGCGATCGATCCGGGGATCACCGCCCAGTCGATCGGCAACGCTGCGCACGCCGTGCTCGACGTCCCGCGCATCGATCTGCTCATGACGGGTGGCCACGCCACCGAGAAGGGACTCGAGCTGGGATTCCGCCGCCCTGCAGGAGCGGTCGAGCCACGCGATGGCACACTCGTCGTGCGCTGCCATGATGGTCGTGTGATGCCGCTGGTGCATGCGTCGCCCAAGGCGTGGATCGGCGCGGGCAACTGCCTGCTCGGCCATGTGAACGGCCCCGACTCGCTGGCGGCCGTTGCGATCGAGTCGTTCGGAGTGCGCGCGCACGTGGGTTATGTGGTCGTGACGTGGTTTGGCCGCGGTGGCTGGGGCACGCTCGATCGCTTCACGAAGGAACCGGGCGTGCGCACCCTCAACGAAGCCTGGCGCGACAACTCGGATGCGATCGTGGGCGAACTCGCACGGCGATGGCCGGGATCGGAGTCACTGGTCATCGCATCGTGGCAGCGCGATGACGTGGGCAGCTTCAACCGTGAGGTCGCTCTGTGGATGAAGGAGCGATCGATCCCCGAAGCTGATGCACGCGAACTCGCTGGCCTGCTCTGGGACCGTGACGCCGTCGTCTACCTCGGCGATCCATCGTGGGACGTTCGGGTGCAGCGCCAGGTGGGGCAGACTGCTGATCCGTGGCCCTCGATGGTGTCCCGAGGAGCTGGGGCCGAGCCGACGTCACCGTCAGCGCCTGGTCCGTCATCGGATGCGGCACCGTCACCCGCAACCGCGCCGTCGTCCGCCACGGCGCCATCGCCGCCACGGGGTTCGTCGTCGGATCCAACGCCGGCATCCACGCCGTGATCGCTGCACCATGACGCGCGAGGCGCTGACCATCAGCGAACTCCTGCTTGCCGGACTTGGCGGCGGCCTTGGTGTCGCCATCAGGGTCTGGCTGCGATCGATGGCTGTGCAGCGAAAGCATGGCACCTGGCGCGTGACGCTTGGCGTGAACGCAGCGGGATCCATCGTGATCGGACTGATCGCTGCACCACTGGCGGAGATGCCGATGCTGCGGATGCTCCTGGTGCCGGGTGTCCTCGGTGGCTTCACGACCTTCAGTGGCTGCGCGCTCGATGCATGGATCGCCGTCGATGAACGCCGATGGTGGCGAGCGGCCACGATCGTTCTGGGAACCCTCGTGGGTTGCCCTGTCCTGTGCCTGGCGGTGTTTCGTGGAGTGCCATCATGAGTTGGTTCAGCATGCTGCTTGCAGCCGTCGGCGGCGCGATCGGCGCGGGCGTGCGATTCGGCATCGGGCATGGCGTGCACATGCTGGGGGCACCCGCTTGGACCGGCACCTTGGTCGCCAATCTCCTGGGGGCGTCCCTCTGCGGCATCCTGGCTGGTCTGTGGATGGAGCGCCACGGGTCGGGCTGGCGATGGCGAGGCGATCGCTGGCAGCAGGAGGTCCTCGCCGTGGGAGGGTTCTGTGGAGGCCTGACCACGCTCAGCGCACTGTCGCTCGACGCCGCGGCGCTGTGGAGGCAGGGGCACGCGATGACCGCGGCCATCGACCTGGGCGTGCACGGGATGGTGGGCTGCGCCGCGTGCGCCCTCGGATTCCTGCTGGCGCGTCGGTGGGTCCTCGGGCGATACTGCACGGCATGAGCCTGCCTGCCGGAGCGAACCATCCGTTCTTCGACGCCCCGATCACGCCACGCGTGCTGCGTGGCCAATGGCGACCTCGACGCGATGCGTACGCCGCGGCGGGCCTCTACGAACAGGTGCGCATCCGCATCCACCGTGCGCTCACGTGGCTCGAGGCGAGTGAGGCCCGCGGTGCGACCGAGCTCGACACGCAGCTCATCGAGCAATGGGTCGCACTCAATGCGCTCTACGGCCGATGGGATGCGCAGCGCCGGGAGCCTGTGGCGGACAGCCGCGCGCTGGGCCTCTTCGTCGACCAGCTCGTGTCCAGCGACGAGGATGCGATCCTCGCCGGATTCCTGCACCGCCAGAAGGATCTCGTCATGCAGGTCTTTGCGGATCGCTACGTCAACCGGCTCTTCTGGGACGAGCCGATCGACGGCCAGCGCATCGATCATGCGGTGTTTGATGCGCGGAGCCTGCTCGCGCAGGGGAAGCATGCGCTGGTGGTGTCGCGGCTCCTCGCACGGATCCACTTCGTGCGGTGCCAGCTGGTGCATGGCGGCTCAAGCTATGGCGGTCGACACAACCGGCGCGCGGTCAAGCGTTGCTCGGTACTGCTGCGGCAGTTCACGATGGTGGCGTTGCATGTGATGATGGAGCACGGTTACGCGGATGACTGGGGATCGTTGTGCTACCCACCGGTCGAATGAGCCATGACACCGGTCGGCGATGATCCGTCGACGGCTCGCCGCGGCAGCGATGCGGCGTGGTCGCGCGTCATCCTGCATGCCGACCTCGATGCGTTCTTCGCCAGCGTGGAGCAGCTCGATCATCCCGAGTGGCGAGGGCGTCCGGTGCTCGTGGGTGGTCGCGGGCCTCGATCGGTCGTGGCGGCTGCGAGCTACGAAGCCAGGCGCCACGGCTGTCGAAGCGCGATGCCGATGGCGCAGGCGCTCCGACTCTGTCCGAGCGCGGTCGTGGCCCCGCCTCGAGGTGCGCGCTATCGCGAGATCAGTACGGCCTTCATGGCGATCCTCGGTCGCATTGGCCCTGAGGTCGAACCGCTGTCCGTGGACGAGGCGTTCGTCGACGCCACCGGATCGCAGCGCCTGCACGGCAGCGGCGTACGGATGGCGGAGCTCGTCCGAGCGTGGACCGTGTCTGAACTCGGCCTCACGGTCAGCGTCGGCGTGGCGGCGTCGAAGTTCGTGGCCAAGATCGCCAGCGATCTTCACAAGCCCGATGGACTGACGGTCATCGAGCCCGAGCGCACGATGGAGGCACTCGCGCCGTTGCCGATCGAGCGAATGTGGGGCGTGGGACCGCGTACGGTGCCACGCGTGCATGCTGCCGGGATCAGGACGTTTGCCGACTTGCAGGCCATCGATGAGCGGGAGGCCAAGCGCCGGCTGGGCGATGCGGGCGCGCAATGGTGGGCGCTTGCGCGTGGGCTCGATGCGCGCGCAGTCGAGTCTGGTCGCGAGGCGCGCTCGATCGGTCATGAGGAGACGTTCGGCAGCGATCTCTTGAGCGAGATCGAGGTGGTCCACCGGCTGCTCCCGTTGGTCGAGGACACGGCACGCCGGCTGCGCCGCCACGGGGTGCGCGCCGGCACGGTCACGCTGAAGATCCGCTTGGGAGATTTCACCACGCTCACCCGATCGCACTCGCTCGATGCCTCGACCGACCGAACGGACACCCTGTGGGAGGTGGCACGCCACCTGCTGCGAACCTGGTCGGCGACGGGGTTCAAGCCCGTACGGCTGGTGGGCGTGCAGTGCTCAAACCTCGAGCGGGGTGGCGATGAGAGCGAGCTGTTCCCGGACATCGAGCAGGAGCGTCGGCGCTCGCTGGATGCCGCCACCGATCGCATCGCGGATCGATTCGGCGCCGAGGCGCTGCGCCGGGGCGGCGTGGCCGGCCGTGAGCCGCCGCCACCGACGTGAATGGGCCGATGGAATGGAGCGTGAGCCGGCGTCTGCACGGTGCGCACATGGACGCGGAGTGACTCCCGATCCACACTCACCAGTCGCTCGACTTGTGAGATTCTGGTCTTGAGGCGGTCGAGTGTGTAGAGTCCATGCATGGTGCACCACGGAGCCCTCTTCGTCGTGATGAGTCTTGGACTGGTTGTCGCCGCGGGAGGCGAGGCCCCCGAGATGACGAGCCTGGACCCTTGGTTCCGCCTGTTTGGCCGCCTGCACTCGGTCTTGGTGCACTTCCCGATCGGTCTGGTGCTTGCTGCCGCGGGTGTCGAGGCCTGGCGGTGGAGCCGACGTGAGCGCGGCATTGCCGAGTTCACGAGCGTGGCCATGCTCCTGGCGGCGCTGTCGGCCATCGGTGCTGTGGCGACCGGATGGATCAATGCATGGCAGGAGGGTCAGGACGCATCCCGCACGCTGAGCCTGCACAGTTACCTCGGAACGGTCATGGCCGCCGTGCTGCTGGCGGTCGCGTGGAAGACCCGCCGTCGCGACGAGCCGCCGGCTACGGCCCAAGCGCGGTTGATGCCGGCGAGAGTCTTGACCTTGGCGAGCGCCTTCGGCGTGGGGCTTGCCGGGCATTTCGGCGGCGAGCTCGTGCACGGTGACGGGTATGTGGAGAAGGCGCTCTTCGCTGCGTTGGGCATGGACCGTTCCGCGGACGGTGCAGCGCGATCGGCCGAGGTGGTCGACAGCGATGGCCAGGCTTCGGGCAGTACGGCGTCCGTCGTGCGAACCGTCGCGGCAGGCACCGTCGACTTCCGCACGCAGGTGCTGCCGATCTTCGAATCGCGCTGCTTCGAGTGCCACGGCAATGGCAAGCGCAAGGGCGGCCTGGCGATGGACTCGGCTGCTTCGATGACCAAGGTCGATGATGACGGTGTCGCCGTGAAGGCCGGCGAGCCCGATGGGAGCTTGATCGTGCAGCGCATCATGCTGCCGGCCAGCGACCCCGACTCGATGCCGCCCGAGGGTGAGCGCCTGAGCGCCGCTGAGCGCGACCTGATCAGGACGTGGATCAAGGAAGGCGGCGTGATGGAAGCCGTGGCCGCTGGCGTGGCCGCTGCTCCGGGAGCCGTGAAGGGTGCGATGACGTCGCTCGATGCGGACCTCTCGCTCCGTGCGACGGAGGTTGCACAGGCGCTGCGCGGGCGCGGCGTGATTGCCCAGCCTTTGGCACAGGATGACCCGCGGCTGGACATCAACGCAAGCTTGGCGACGCCGCCCTTCACCGATGCGGACTTGGCCATGCTGCAGCCCGCCGCCGGAGCGATCGTCAACCTGAATCTGGCCCGGTCCCAGGTCACCGACGCCGGCGTGGCCGGGCTGAAGGGTTTCGTGGTGTTGGAATCCCTGCGACTGGACTCAACCGGCGTGGGGGATGCAGCGCTCGCCTGCGTGGCGACCATGCCGCGACTGAAGGTGCTCAATGTGCACAGCACGAAGGTGAGTGACGCCGGGCTGACCCCCCTGAAGCAAGCGACTGCGCTCGAGCGCGTGTTTGCCTGGAACAGTCAGGTCACGCCGAACGGCGCTTCGGCGCTGGCATCGTCGCGGCCCACCTTGCGCATCAACGTGGGGCAGGAGTAGGAAGCCACTCCCGCAGTTGCGCTGCGGCATGGCGGGTCGTGAACGGCTCGGTGTGCTCTGCCACGGCCGGAGCGGGCGGCGCCTGATCGGCGGTGGTGGATGGATCGCCGCGAGCGCCGCTGCCCTCACGTGAAGATGGTGAGCTGCCGAAGAGCGCGGTCAAGGCTGCATCGAGTTGTGCGGTGGTGAGCTGGAGCCCATGACGACCGCCTGCAAGGTGCATGATCTGTTCTGCACGCTGCACCGCCGTGATCGCACCATGCGGATCGGCTGCAGGTGGTGGTCCTGCCAGTCGTTCGATGCGGACCGAGAGGTCGTGCGCCAGTTCTGGCGGGCAGCCTGCCGCTGCCAGCAGTTTCCGCCACGCTGCGCTTGGATCGAGTGCATCGCGCACGGGCGGTGTGTGGGTTGCAGCGAGCAGCGCCAGACTCATCCAGCAGAGCAGGGCCAGCCGCGCGCGCCACAGCGTGTGGGCCCCCATGCGCTGACCGCCCGTGCCAGCCATTCGAGGGATCGAGCCGATTCCTCGGAGCGGCCCACCAATGCGCCCGGTGGGATGGTTCATGGTGCACCACCCACGGGACCAGCGAGTGCGTGCTGCTCGCCAAGGAGGATCGGGCGAAGGGTGCGGTCGCACGCAAGCCTGCGCGCACCCATCGGGGAGTCATCGGTGGGGGGCGCGTGCAGCCATGCCCAGAGGGCAGGCAAGGCCAAGGTGGCCCAAGCACGCTCGTCGGGGCTGGCCTGTGCATGCTGGGACAACCGGGTGGCGGCGAGTACAGCAAGCGTGCCGCGGCTGGCCGTGGTGGCATCGAGCGTGAGTTGCATGAGTTCAGCAGGTGTGAGCCGACTCAGGCAGCGATCGAAGAGCTCCAGCGCGACCGGTCGCAGCACCTCCAGCGTCCACCCTGCATCGATGGCTGCATCGAGCGCCTGAGTCGCCTGTTCGATGCCCATGCGCGCACGAGCCTGCACCGTGCCGAGGCCATCCTGGGCGCGGAGCACAAGCCCCATGAGCGTGGTGGCATCGCCGTCATCGATCGCCTGTCGCAACGCAACCCATGGGGGCTCCTGCTCGGAGCGTGCAGTGGTCGCTCCACGCTGCACGAGCTCAAAGCGACCGAAGGTGATGAGTGCCTGCTCACCATCATCGCTCACGATCTGGATGCGGTGTGGCACACGCGACGGCCGATCGGCCTGAGCCACGGCATCGATTGATGCCAGGTCGCCACGCGGGCTGGCGGCTCCGGTGGGAGCGGGATGGTCCAGTGCGGCCGTCTGGCCATTGACCGTTGGATCATTCCGCCATGGTGCCCACTCGAGGATGGCACGCAGCCCCGTGATGTTCGGGATCGATCGAACGGGCCGAAAGGGCTCAGCCCGATCCTGCGACGAGCCATGATGCATGAGCGTGTAGGCATGTGGATCGTGCCAGCGGAGCGGACCATGATCGAGGGCAATCGTGTGAATGCCCGGCCGATGGCTGAGCTCGCCAGAGCGTGGACACGGTCCATGATGCAGAGCCCCGCCCGAGGCAGTCCATCGCCAATGGGACAGCCATTGCTGCACACGCACTGCATCGAAGGTGTCGAACATGTCATCGGGATTGGCGAGGACTGGCGCTGCGGTCAGCCACCGCTCCGTGTGCGACTGTCCGGAGTGGTCGAGGGCGTAGCCACGCTCACGGTCCCACTGCAGAAAGAGCCCCCAGGGCAACAGTGGAAAGTCAAGCTCTGCCGGCATGAGTGCTGGCTCGAAGCGCTCGGCGATGGCCGTGGTCGATCTGCCATCGCTCTCGATGAGCCAGTCGATCGCGACGGCGGGCTCTGGGCCCGCGCAGCGCAGTCGTTCCGTGGTCGCTCGAACACGCCACGCCATGCCCGGCGGGCAGGTCCAGCCAGATTCGATGGGCGCGCCCGGCCAGCATGCGCCTGATGGCCAGTCGAATGTGGCGGGATGCAGGGCATCCGCCGCGCCGTAGGTGTACGACATGGACCGAGCCACGTCCTCGCTGGCGCATCCGTGCGCCAGATCCTGGACGATGAAGGCCGGAAGCAGTGCCGATTCGACGGACAGCTTGCGGGCGACCAACCGTGCGCCATCACGCTCTTCATGGGCGCGCTGGAGCATGTCACGGAGCCGCTCGGCGGCGATGGAGGTGGGGTTCGGTTCACCACCAAGCGCCGCGAGGCACAGCACGGAAAGGAATGGTGCCATGTCACTGCACCGAAAGATTGATGAAGGCCATGCTCGACCAACTCACCGAGCCGTTCTGATCCACGCTGCCCGCCCCGCCGGCGACAGCCAAGCCCGTTGCCCGAGCCACGTAGGGCCGATTGGTGAATGCGCAGTACAGGCGGTCTGGTCGGACGGTGACTGAGGCTGAGCCGCTGTGCGAGCCTTGGCCTTCGGTCGACCAGCTGGCGCTGGCGCTCAGGCTGCCCTCAAGGGACTCAGTGAAGACATCGACGAGTGGGCCGAAGTTGCCCACGATCTCGAAGTCGTCGGTGGACTCGTTGAAGCCAACCGAACCGGCGATCGTGAGGCCATCGAGCGACGCATTGGCCGCCCCGAGCGAACTGCACATCCCTGCGGTCGCTGAGCTGGCGAACGCCGAGCAACCCCGCCGTGCCGCAGCACTCGCGCTGATGTGCAGCGTGGCACCACCTGTTGCTGCGAGGCTCAGCAGCCTCGGGCAGGCCGGGAAGCCGCCCGACCAGAGTTCGCGCCGAGAGGAGACATAGTTCGCCGAGCTGGATCTCGCGAAACTGCCCGCGGCCCAGAAGTTGCTGCGCCCTCGGACGCTGACGCTGGCCATGGCCATCTCCGGTTGGGCGGTGGCGCGAGTGGACGAGTTCCACGACACGAGCGACTCATGGAGCTTGCGATCTTCGGCGATCGGTTGGGGTGGTTCGAGGCGGGCCGTGGGCTCGGTCCTGATCCACTGACCGGTGCCGCATGAACACAGCGTGCCCGGGCCCGAAGAGCCACCGCTGGCGCTGCCGTCGCACGGCAGTTCCATGAGTGGAGGGCACGGCGTGTAGCCACTCGTGGCCAGCACGATGGATGAGGTCGGGACGATCGACAGCAGGCAGCCGGCAGCTGCGTGAAGGCATGAAGTCATGATGGGTTCCCCGGAACGTGGCGATGGCAGGCCCGATGCCCACCGACCACGTCACCCTACGGGACGCACCACCGACCGCCCCGAAACCCGCAGTGAATTCGGTGCAGGAATCGAACACCCCGGGACGGATTCGAACCGTCGACCTGCGGCTTAGAAGGCCGCTGCTCTCTCCAACTGAGCTACCGGAGCCTGCGCGCACTGTAGTCGCAGGCGATCGTCAATCCACTGGGCACTCGATGCCCGCCGCAAGATCCTCATCCGAGGCCCGGAGCGGGGCTGGCAGATCTCGTGCCATCCAGCATCGTGTGGCCGCGATGGCGATGTTGCGCAGCCATCGGTTGCGATGGGCTGCAGACGCCCCCAGGTGCGGCGCCCCGCGCACCGCACGCAGGGGCAGCGGAACATCCCGCGGCAGTCGGGCAGCACCGGCCCGAAGTTCACGACGCCCGCACTCGATCAGCCCCCAGCCTGTGGGCACTTCCCAAGGTCGAACCATGCCGCGGGGGCAGAAGAGCACGCAGCGATCGGCCAATCGGTACCGTGGCAGCAGCCCGAACTTGGTTTCGCCGTACAGCGCTTCTTCCGTGCGACGAAGTTCCGCGAGCGCGGTGCGATAGGCGGTGATTCGGCTGGAGGCGAAGTCCCACTCGTCGAGGCCATGGAACAGCGACGAACCCGATCGACGCAGGTGCGGCTCGTACACCTTGATGCGGGTCTCCTCGAGCTCACGACAGCGCCGCTCGAGCCGCTCGCGCTCGGCGAGCAGTTCATCCACCTTGCCGGTGTCACGGAAGAAGTCTGCGCGCGACTGCTTGCACTCGACCGCGATGGTCATGATGGGCTCGTCGGCCGCGGCGGTGCAATCGAAGAGTGGTGCGTCGAGTTCGGGGCGGTGGAAGCGATGGTCGCGCCCTTCAAGCCAGCCCGCGACATCGACGCGCCAGCGCGGGATCGGTGCGCTGACTTCGGTCGCGACCACCCGCGCGCCCTGGCGGATGAGCCACTCGCACGCGAGCCACTTGAGTTCTTGGTGGTCGATCGTCTCCAAGCGCCTGCTCCAACGCGTGCACGACATCGCCGTGACACTCGGAATCCTAGGAAGGCTCGATCAACCGATGCGCGCGCGATCCCGAGGCGGGGAGCACGGTCGCGACGTCCGTTCAGGTGCTCTGGCGCGTGATCGTTTGGTAGTACTCGCGCTCACCCCGGCCACGCAGCGGGTAATCCTTGCGCAGCGGGTGAGCGGGGAAGTCCTTCCAGAGCAGGATGCGTCGGAGGTCAGGGTGACCCTCGAAGCGGATGCCGAACATGTCGTAGACCTCGCGCTCGGGCCACTCGGCGCCGGGCCACAGGTCGACCACGCTCGACACGAGCAACCCGGGGTCGGCATCGATGCCTTCGGTCGGCAGCGTCGGCTCGACGTAGACCTTCAGGCGGATTCGAAGGTCATGCGCGTATGACGCCAGCAGGTACACGACCGCGAAGCGTCCGGGCTGAGGCGCCGGGTAGTTCAGATAGTCCACACCGACCACGTCGCTCAGGAAGCCGTAGGCGCAGGCAGGGTCATCGCGCAGGAATCGTGCCACCGCGTGAAGGTGCGCCTTCGGCACCACCACGGTCACCTGGTCGCGGTAGTTCGCGACGAGGAAACTGACGTTCGGGAACGCCTTCTTCAGCGGCGGCAGCGTCGGGTGGTTCGGCACGGTGGGCGCGTCGGACATGGGGCGAAAGTGTAGCCGTGCGCCGGGCTGCCGGAACTGCACCCCTCCCAAGCCCGGATGCCGGGCTCACTCAGTGCCGGAAGTGCCGATCGCCCGTCAGCAGGCATGTGATCCCGCGCGCGGCGCACAGGTCCAGAGTGTCCTGATCACGCTTGCTGCCGCCCGGGTGCACGATGCACCGCACGCCGGCATCGGCCAGGAGCGTGGGACCGTCGGCAAACGGGAAGAACGCGTCGCTTGCCGCGATCGGCAAGCGCGACGATGCCAAGCGCGCCGCAGCCTTCTCGACGGCGAGCCGGCAGCTGGCGATGCGGTCCATCTGGCCGGCTCCGGCGCCGAGCAGCGTGGTGCCATCGGTGATGCAGACCGCATTCGACTTGAGGTGCTTGGCCACCGTGAACGCGAACCCCGCACCCGCGAGCATCACTGCATCAGGTGCAGGCCCCGCTGCATGCGTGAAGGCCGCTGGGGCAATCGGCTTCGAATCGCGTTCCTGCACGAGCAGGCCGCCGGGCACGCTGCGGAGCGTCATGGCGCCTGCCAGCGCGTGGCGCGTCGCACCGACCGGCAGCAGCCGCACGTTCTTCCAGCGTTCGCCCAGGATCCTCACGGCCTCGTCGTCGAAACCCTCGGCAACGACGACCTCGAGGAATCGCTCCCCCTCGGCCATCAGCGTGGCAGTTGCGGCATCCACGCGGCGGCTGAAGGCCACGATGCCCCCGAACGCTGCGATCGGATCGCCGCCATAGGCGCGATCGAACGCCTCGCGCGCGGAGCCCGCGATCGAGGACCCGCAGGGATTGGTGTGCTTGATCACGGCGCAGGCGTGCGCCCCCTGATCGATGTCGTAGAGATCACGAACCAACTCACGCGCCGCCGCCGCATCGAGCAGGTTGTTGTACGAGAGCGGCTTGCCATGCAAGAGCGGCGCACCGACCACGCTGGCCTCGCGCGGATCGGGATCGCGGT
>SYIB01000108.1 GCA_005798965.1 Planctomycetia bacterium | reverse complement strand
GCCGCGCTTGGGAGCACGCAGGACGGGTTCGGGCAGCAGCTTGCGCGCCAGTCCTCGAAGCACGAGCTTCGTGCCGCCCCGGTTCAGGCGTTCGTGCGGCGGCATGCGCATGCTCAGGGCCACCACGTCGCGGTCGAGCATCGGGCAGCGGGCCTCGAGCCCGACACTCATGCAGGCACGGTCGACCTTCACGAGGAGGTCATCGGGCAGATACGTCATCAGGTCAGCCAGCATGAAGCGCGCCTCGAAGGTGTCCAACTGAGGCACGGCATCGAAGTGATCGAGCAGCGTCGGGGCCTCGTCGACATCCGGCACGAGCGCAGGGCCATCTTCCGACACGCTCATGATGCAGCGAGGCAGTGCATCGGCGGTTTCGGCGGCAAGTGCCTTGCGACCACGGCGGATCGCTCGCGCCGGGTGCGCACCGAGGATGCGGCTGGGGAGGACTGAAGCGATGAGCCTCCAGAACTCGGCTGGAGTGGCGCCGAGCGCGGCAACGAGGGCGTTGCGCATGGGAGCCGGCAGCGACTGCGCCCGCTTCCAGAGCCGATGCGCGTGCTGATAGCGCTGGTAGCCGCCGAAGAGTTCGTCACCACCATCACCCGTGAGGACGACCGAGACCTGCGAGCGCACGGCTCGTGCGAGCAGGAGGCTCGGGATCGCGCTCGAATCGGCGAAGGGCTCGTCCCAGATCGCACCCACGTCCATGGCTGCATTGAGTGCGTCGTTGGGACCGACGAGCCAATCGGCATGGTCCGTGCCAAGATGATCGGCGACAAGCCGTGCGAGCGGACGCTCGTCGTACTCCGACTGCGCGAAGCCGATGGAGAAGGTACGCACACGCGAGGGCGCCACGCGCGTCATGAGTGCCGTGATCACGCCGCTGTCGATGCCGCCGGAGAGAAACGCCCCAACAGGCACGTCGCTCAGGAGCCGCTTGGTCACCGCACCCTCAAGCGCGGACTCGAGCATCGCAGCGAGATCGTCGCTGCTCCCCGGGAGCCGATGCCGTTCACCATCGACCGCGAGTTCGCGGGGATCCCAGAAGATGCTGGCCGTCGGAAGCATGCCCGGGCGTGCGGTGTCCTCGGGCCCGATGCGCATCAGCGAGCCGGGCGCCAGCTTGACGAAGCCTTGGTGGATCGTGTGCGGCGAAGGCACGCACTGGTAGCGCACGTAGGCAGCCAGCACTTGCCGATCGATCGGCGGCGGCCACGATGGCAGTGCGGCGAGCGCGTGGAGCTCGCTGGCGAACGCGAGCACGCCGCCATGCCAACCCAGGGCGAGCGGCTTCTTGCCCAACGGATCCCGCGCCAGCCAGAGCACGCGCGGTCCGCGTTCCCATGCCGCGATCGCAAACATGCCTCGCAGCTTCGGCAGCGTGGCTGCGACGCCCCAGCGTTCGAAGCACGCCAGGATCGTCTCGGTGTCCGAGGTCCCGCGCCAGGCGATGCCCTCGCCCAGATCGCGGCGCAGCTCGAGATGGTTGTAGATCTCGCCGTTGTAGGAGATCACGAAGCGTCGCTGCGCCGATTCCATCGGCTGCGCGCCCTCGGCGGAGCGGTCGAGGATCGCGAGCCGAGCGTGGGCGAGGCCAAGTCCGTCGCCCTCCCAGTGCAGGCCGAACGCATCGGGTCCACGATGGCGCGAGAGTGCAGCCATGCGCGCGAGCGTCGAGCGGGGATCAGAGATCGTCCCGCGTGGATCGAGAAAGCCCGCCACGCCACACATGTGGTGAGTGTACGGCGTGAGGCCATCCCGCCTTGCGCGGCGTAGCATCAAAGCCATGCAGGTGAATGTCGAGCCGACGACGGTCAACATGCCCGGCTTCCTGCTCGTGCACGCTGCCTGTGCGCTCATCCTGGGGGTTCCGGCGGTGGCGATCGTGCGTCGGCTGGCGCTTGCGAACGGGTGGATGGCCAAACCCCGTGAGGATCGCTGGCATCGCGAGCCGGTGGCGCTGCATGGTGGCGTTGGGGTGCTCGTGGCGTTGCTGCTTGCCTGCGTGCTCGTGCCGTCGACCCCGAGCGCACTCGACCTGTCGCTGGTTGCGGCGATCCTGCCCGGCGTGCTTGTGCTTGGGGTCACAGGGCTCGTCGATGACCTTCGGCACCTCAAGCCCTGGACGAAGCTCTTGTGGCAGGTCATCGGTGCGATGGCGATGGGTTGGGTGCTCGCCGATGCGCGGGGGCTCCCGATGTCCGATGCGGCAGTGATCGCCGCATGGGGTCTGGTCTTCTGCAACAGTGTCAACATGCTCGACAACATGGATGGCGCGTGCGCGACTGCAGCCATCCCGAGCTTCATCGGTCTCGCACTGGTGAGCGCCGATCCGCGTGTGGCATCCATCGCTGGCGCAGCTGCCGGCGCGATGGCGGCGTTCTGGATCTGGAACCGGCCACGTGCTCGCATCTTTCTGGGTGATGCAGGGGCGCTGCCGATCGGGCTGCTGCTCGGTGCGTTGGCCGCACTGGTGGCCATCGAGCTTGATCGAGGCCAGTGCGAACAGCGCCGGCCTTGGCTGCCCTGGGTCCTCCCGGCCATGCTCGGGTTGCCGTTCATGGTGGATACGGCCTTCGTATGCCTGACCCGCGCGGCCCG
>SYIB01000107.1 GCA_005798965.1 Planctomycetia bacterium | reverse complement strand
CGCATCGAGGAGCGCTTCGAGCTGCCCACGGGCCTCAAGCGCGGTACGGGCGCGACGCGCCGAAGACTGCGCGAAGAGGATGGTGGTTCCCACCAGCAGCGCACTGAGCAAGCCGCTGCCGAGCAGCACCAGGGGGAGCGGGCCTTGGGTGGTGGCGGACGACCCGCTCCCAAACGGCTGGGCCTTGAAGGTCCAGAGGCGGTCGATCACGGCACCATCGGTTCCCGGTCCCTTGAGGGATGGGCCGGATTCCGCATCGAACTCGAACAACAGTACCGAGCCGTCGTAGATCTCGACCTCGAAGACGCTGACGAAGTCGCCGAGAAGTTCCGTCAGTGTCGGCTTGAGTTCGTGGTCGACGACCAAGACCCCGGCACCCGCATCAGAGCCGAGCGCCAACGGCATGGCAATGACTCTGTGCACAACCGAATCCACGTCGATCGGGGGGCTTGTACGCACAGTGCCATGATCCAGGCACTCCTGGACCAGCATCGTGATCGCGGGCGTATCGAGCGGCAGCGCACGCTTGTCCCCGGAGGCAGCCACGATGGTCCGGTCAGCACCGAGGATCGCGATGCCAGCGATGCCCGTGAAATCACGCGTGTAGGCATCGAGGTCCTGCTGCATGGCAGGGGTCTTGAGCCAGGCGCGGCCTGTCCATCGATCAGCCAGCCGCTGGAGGGCCTTGAGTTTGAGTTCGAACCTCGAACGGACCAGCACCTCGAGCGCGAGTTCGTGCTCCACGGCGCGGTTGCGCTGGTTGCGCAGTTCCGTATCCTGCAGGAACTGCCATCCGCCAACGGCAAGCGCTGCGCTGAGGGCACCGCACAGCAGCCCGAACCAAGCGGGCATGCCGCCCGAGAGTGGCACGGCGAAGTACCACGATCGCGTGATCGCCGCAGCCGCGGCGAGCAGCAGGGCGAGTTCAGCCAACAGGGGCAGGTCGCCCACGAAGTCGAGCCACGGGTGCCGAATCGGGCGGTCGTGCCAAGGCTCAAGGATCATCACCATGGCGAGGGCGCCCAGCGCCACGGCTGGCAGGACCGCAATCATGCGGCCTTCGAAGCGTGATCGGCACAACGCGAGCGACGAGAGGCCCATCAGCAGCAGGGCCACGCTCACCGACAGCGGCTGATCAGCCAGAGCTACAGCCACGGGTGCACCGAGCACCAGCACACCACCGAGCACCAGGTTCGGAGGGCTCCACACCGGCTGGCGCGGCAGCGCCACCACGCAGCCGAAGCCCATGACGGCAAGCCCCAACAGCATGCCCACCTCACGGTTCGCGATGTCGGTCACGATGATTGGCAACTGCAGTGCAAGGCCTGCCGCGATGGTGAGGATGGCCAGCATGGGCCAGACCAGCCGTGCGGAAGGGACTGCGCGCATGCGTCAGGTCTCGCGCTCGGCGCGACGGCGCTTGAGCTCGGCATCGACGAAGGCCTCGATGTGGCCGTTCAAGACATGGAGCGGATTGCCCTCTTCGTAGTTCGTGCGGTGGTCCTTCACGCGGTTGTCGTAGAAGACGTACGAGCGAATCTGCGTGCCCCAGCCTCGCTCGACCTTGCCGCCCTTGGCTGCGAGGATCTCCGCATCACGGCGTTCCTGCTCGAGCTGCTCGAGCTTGGATCGCAGCACACTCAGGGCCTGCTTGCGATTCTGCGGCTGGTCGCGGTACGTGCTGGCCACGACCTGGATCCCCGTCGGAAGGTGGGTGACGCGGATGGCCGTCGCCACCTTGTTGACGTTCTGCCCACCTGGGCCGCTTGCACGCACGAACGGCACGATCTCGAGGTCGCGATCGGGGATCTCGAGGTCGCTCTCCTCGAACTCCGGCGTCACATCGACGGTGCAGAAGCTGGTCTGGCGCTTGCCTTCGGCGTTGAAGGGGCTCACGCGGGCGAGCCGGTGCGAACCGTGCTCGCAACTCATGTAGCCGTAGGCGAACGGGCCACGCACGGCGTAGGAGACTTCCGAGATCCCGACCTCGGTGCCGTAGGTCCTGCTCATCTCCTCGACCTTGAGGCCCATCGTGGTCCAGTAGTACTGGTACATGCGCTCGAGCATCTCGGCCCAGTCGTTGGCTTCGGTGCCGCCGACGCCAGCCTGGATCGTGAAGAAGCAGCCACGATGGTCGTGCTTGGAGCTCAGCAGGGACTGAAGCTCGACTTTCTCCATCTTGCCCACCAAGCCGAAGAGCAGCTCGTCGATCTCGGCGAGGAGGTCGGCGTCGTTGGCCTCCTTGGCCATGTCGTAGCCCACTTGCGCGTCTTCGAGGCCTCTCATGACCCCTTCGAGGGGTTCGATCTGGGCACGCTTGACCTTGAGTTCGGCGATGACCGACTGGGCGCGCTTGGGATCATTCCAGAAGTCCGCCTCGTTCATCCGGGCGGTCAACTCGTCGCGTTCGCGTGCCTTGGTCGGGTAGTTAAAGCGAGTCGCGGATGGCGTTGATCCGCGCCTCCAGGTCGGCCAGCACAGGGCCATGTGCGTCGAAGTGCATGGGTCGGAGTGTAGCGGGCAGCGAGCGCGCTTCCGGTTGTACGCTTGCGCGCATGCAAGTGAGCAGTGCGATCTCGGGCATGAAGGAAAGTGCCACGTTGGCCGTCAGTGCCAAGGCTGCAGCGCTGAAGGCCAAAGGCGTCGACGTCGTTGGCTTCGGTGTCGGGGAGCCGGATTTCGACACGCCGGAGCCCATCAAGCGCGCCGCGATCCGGGCACTCGAGGCTGGGCAAACCAAGTACGCGCCGACGCCGGGCGACCGCGCCACCCGCGAAGCGATCGCCCACAAGCATCGCACCGAGAATGGCATCGAGTGCTCGTTTGAGCACATCACGATCACAGCGGGCGCCAAGCACGCGATCTACATGGCCTTGCAGGTGCTCATCGAGCGCGGTGCAGGCGACGAGGTCATCGTGCCCACACCAGCGTGGGTCAGCTACCGACCGCTCATCGAACTCGCCGGTGCCCGTTGTGTGGAGGTGCCTGCCGCGCTTGCCGACGGCCTCGTCGTGCGGCCCGAGGCGATCGAGCGCGCGATCACGCCGCGTACGGTCGGCATCATTCTGAACTCGCCGTCGAATCCTTGCGGCATCGCCCTGCCTGTGGCCTCGATGCGCGCGATCGCCGACGTGCTTGCGAGGCACCCACGGGTCACGGTCATCAGCGACGAGATCTACGAGAAGCTCGTATACCCCGAGGTTGCGCCCGGCATCACGCACTGGAGCATCGGCAGCGATCCGCGTCTGGCGGACCGCACCATCACGGTGAACGGCATGAGCAAGGCCTACGCCATGACGGGCTGGCGCATCGGGTGGATGTGTGCACCCGGTGATCGCGGTGCGTTCGCGCGCGAGGCGATCAAGCTCCAAGGGCAGATGACGAACTCGATCGCGAGCTTCGCCCTGCCGGCGATCGTCGAGGCGCTGACCAACGGTGCCGCCGACGTGGAACGCATGCGGGCGGTCTTCGCCAAGCGCGCGCAACTGATCGGTCGGCTGCAGGCGGGGATTCCCGGGCTGGTCGCACCTCCAAGCTCAGGGGCGTTCTACACCTTCCCTTCGGTGGCCTCATTGCTCGGCGGCCGCACCGCTGGCGGGCGAGCGCTCGATTCCGCGCAGGCCTTCGCCGAGGCACTCCTGGACGAGCATGCCGTGGCCATCGTGCCCGGCGAGGACTTCGGTGAGTGTGCACGGCATCACGTGCGATTCTCCTTCGCATGCAGCGAGGAGCAGATCACCAAGGGCATGGAGCGCGTGACGGCCTTCGTGGCCGGGATCCGTCAGGAGATACCGACGGTCACAGGCACGGGCTGAGGCCGCGGCACGTAGTTCGGCTCGAGCGCGATGTTGAGCGGCAGGCGCTTGCCGGTGGGGTCACGTGGCAACTGGTCTTCGTCGATGATCCGTTGGATCGCCATGATGCCCTCGATGAGCATCTCAGGACGGGGCGGGCAGCCAGGCACATAGACATCGACCGGGATGAACTGGTCCACGCCCTGCACGACGGCGTAGGTATCGAACACGCCGCCGGTGCTGGCGCACGCGCCCATCGAGATGACCCACTTTGGTTCGGCCATCTGCATGTAGATGCGCTGGAGCACGGGAAGTGTCTTCACGCTCACGCGGCCGGCCACGATCATGAGGTCCGCTTGGCGGGGGCTGAAGCGCATCACCTCGGCACCGAAGCGCGCGAGGTCGAACCGGCTGCATGCGGTGGCCATCAGCTCGATGCCGCAGCACGCGGTGGCAAAGGGCATGGGCCACACGCTCGAGCGTCGGGCCCAGTTGACCACGCGCTGGAGTTGAGTCGTCAGGATGCTGTCGGTTGGGAGCGCTGATTCAATGCCCATGGTGCGTTCGTCCTTAAAGGTGGCAAAGTCTATGCCCTGAGTGGTGCCCGCGCCCGGTCAGGGCGTGGTCTCGTTTGCGCCGTTTCCGGTGTTCGCTGGCGCGGAAACCGGCGGCGGCGTGGGCAGCGGCTGCGGCACCCGGGTCGGGGGGATGTCCTTGCCAGCACGCTTGAGCCGGTAGTACTCGACCGGGTCCTGCCCGGCCGGCGGGTCCCCCCAGAACAGCTGGTCGAAGAAGCCGGGTTCGGTGTCATCCACGTTGGGGTCGTAGGTCTGGCGCGGCATGCTCGGGTCGCCTGAGGTCCGGACCACGTGCTTGTAGCAGCCCGCACAGGGCAGAAGGCAGCAGAGGAGGATCGCCGCGTAGCGCATCGCTCCGATGATAGGCGGGGTGAACATGGATCCAAGCACTGCGCGTATAACGACAGCATGCTGCACGCCCTCGTCCTGACCTTGGCCGCGCTGGCTCAGGATCCCTCGGCTGTGGGGGTGACGCCGCCGATTCCCGATGCCTTGGCGACCTACATGCCCAAGGGAAAACGCCATGCCTCGGATCACTTCTTGGTGGTCTCGGATGCCCCGCCAGAGGCGATCGTCAACACGCTGAACGCGCTCGAGCGCACGAGGGCTGCGTTGCTGGCGGACTTGGCGCGGCGCGGCTTGCCGGCGACCGATCCCGGCATGCGGCATCTGGCCATTCTCTTCTCCGATGAGGGCGCCTTCCGTCGATTTGCGCGTGAAGTCGATGGGCAAACTTTGGCGTCCACGCTGGGCTACTACCAGCCGTCGGGTCGGAGGCTGCAGCTCTTCGATCCTGAAAGCACCGATGCCGTGCGTGCGGCCGATGCCACCATCGCGAAGAACGAAGCCGCGATCAAGACCCAGCAGGATGCCGTGAACCGCATGCGCGCAAGCCGGCTCACCCGGCAGGAGTCCGCAGTCGCGCAGCGCGAGGTTGACCAGGCTCGCGCCAAGCTGGCATCGCAGCGCGCGCAGCGCGAAGCCGCCATCGATGCCAACCTGAAGGTCGTCGTCGTGCACGAGGCCACCCACCAAGTGCTGTTCGAGTGCGGCGCGCAGTCGCCTACGGGCCTCAATCCGCTCTGGCTCGCGGAAGGCCTCGCGGTGGGCTACGAAACCGACGATGTGCGGCGCCCGGGCGGGCCCGCATCGATGCGCGATGAACGATTCGGCACCTTCCGCAAGGCACTCCTGGCCAACGACCTCATGCCGGTCCGGCTGCTCGTGACGACCCGCGTGCTGCCCTCGGGCGGGGGCATGCAGACGCCGCTGCAGGCGCAGGAGGACTTCTACGCCCAGTCCTGCATGCTCGTGCGCTGGTGCATGCTCGAGCGACCCGCTGAGTTCAAGGCCTTCCTGGCAGCATGCCGCGACGCGAAGCCTGGCGATGCGCCGGAGGCGAGCTTCGAGTCGTGCTTTGGTTCGATCGAGTCTGTGCAGCGGTCGTATGTGCTCTGGCTGCTTGAGCAGATTCCAGAGTCGGAGCGCACGGATGCCGCGCTTGCCATCCAGACGTGGTCCATCGACGGGCGACCGGTGCCTGAGGCAGCGGGAACCACCAAGAACCCCGAGACGAAGGCCCCACCGAAGTCCATGCCCTCGCCGTCGTTGCCCGCGGGCACTCCACGTCCGTGACGGTGCGGGCGGATCCGCCTGCACCATGAGTCGATCAGCCCCGATCTGATCGTGCTGCGCTGATCAGCGGATGCGCCGCGCCCGGCGGCGGCCAGCGGCCCGCGGACGGTCAGGATCGTCGATCGCTTCCCAGCGGGCCTCGCGCAGCGCACCCACCCGCAGGCGTGGCAGCGTCCAGTCGATGAGTACCGCAAGGTGCAGGCCGTAGAGCACGACCATCCACATCAGGTAGATCCAGAACATCAGGACCGGCAGCAGGCCGAGGCTCGCAAAGAGCTTGCTCGCCCCGAAGCTCCGTGCGGCGAGCGAGCCGAGCGCAGCCTTGCCTGCGACGATGGCGAGCGCCGCACCGAGCGCGCCTGCAAGCGTTGCCTTCCACGACATGCGACGATTGGGAATGAAGGCGTAGGTCGCGAAGAGCAGCGCCCAGATCGACAGGAAACCCGTCGTGCCGCTGATGAATTCGGCCAGGGCTGGCATCAGGTCGGCCAACTGCGAGATCGACAGCCCCAGCCTCACGCCCAGCGGCACGGCGCCGAGCAGCACCGGCGTGAGCGTGAGTGCGGTCCAGTACACCAGGAGCTTGCGGCGCAATGGCCGACGCGCGTTGGTCGCAGCCACGCGGTCGAAGCTGCGCTCGATCGCCACGAGCAACCAGATCGCCGAGAAGACCACTGCGGCACCGCCCACGAGGCCGAGCCCCGACAGGTTGATGCCCGCCGCATCGCGCACGAGGCCGCGCAGCCACTCACCGGCAACGGCCCCTTCCTCACCGATCCGCAGGTCGTCGAGCCCAAGCTCGCCGATCAGGCCGCCGACGAAGGTCTCGAATCGGTCAGCCATGATCGCTCGTGTGAGCAGGGTGGCCACCACGAGCAGGGGAAACAGGCTGAAGAGCGTGCGGAAGCT
>SYIB01000106.1 GCA_005798965.1 Planctomycetia bacterium | reverse complement strand
ATGCATCATGCGCATTCCGACAAGGAGGACGATCCGCACTCCCCGCTCGTCACGCTGCTGTGGGGTCACCTGGGCTGGCTCTTCATCCGCAACCAAGCCATCCACCAGTCGGGCAACTACCACCGCTATGCGCGCGACATCCTGGCCGATCCCTTTTACATGTGGATCGAGAAGCACCCGCTGAGCCCGTTCTGGATCTACCTCGCGCAGTGTGTGATCTACGCCGCGGCAGGATTCGCGGCCGCCTTGTTCTGGACCGACGCCGCCGGCGCCGCCCTCTTTGCCGCCAGCGTGGTCGCGTGGGGCGTCCTCCTGCGCACCGTGCTCGTGTGGCACATCACCTGGAGCGTGAACAGCCTCACGCACCTCTTCGGGTACCGCAACCACGAGACCGGCGAGCACAGCCAGAACAACTGGATCGTTGCACTTGTCGCGGCGGGCGAGGGGTGGCACAACACCCACCATGCTGATCCTGCCTGCTGCTCGGTTCAGCACCGCTGGTGGGAGTTCGACCTGACCTATTGGGAGATCCGCGCGCTCTCGCTCGTTGGCTTGACGAGCGCCATCATGCCGCGGCGGAGCGTTCGTGCGGCCGAGGCGTTGGCGCTGCGGGGCGAACGCGTGCTGATGCCCACCCACAACGTGGCTACCCCGCCCCCCATCGCGGGGACGGGGCATCATGCACCCATGACGTGATGGGTCGCTGAAGAGTTCAGCGTCGTCGAGTCCGATGACGCCTGCCATGCCCACGACGAACTCGCATTCCGGACCGCACCAAGGACCGCACCAAGGACCGCAGGGCGTCCGAGCGCTTCGCTTGCCAGCCGTACGGCTTCGGTGGATCAACAAGGGGCCGATCAATCGCCAGGCAACCAACCATCGCTGAGCCGCCCACCATCATCCTCTTCGATGGAGTCTGCAACCTCTGCGGCGGTGTGGTGCATTTCCTGATCGCGCGCGATCCGCATGTGCGCTTCCGGTTCGCTGCGCTGCAGTCCGAAGCGGCTCGGGCCGCGTGTGCACGCGTAGGCCATGAACTGCCCGCCTCCACCACGCCGAGCACCATCGTGGTGATCGAGCAGGGCCGCGCTCTCGAGCGTTCGGACGCTGCCTTGGCCATCGCACGGCGTCTGCCATTCCCGTGGCCGATGTTCGGCGTGTTCGGCGTGCTGCCGCGCGGGATTCGTGATGCGCTGTACCGCATCCTGGCGCGTCACCGCTATCGATGGTTCGGCCGCACGAGTGAATGCATGGTGCCCACGCCCGAACTGCGATCCCGATTCCTGGACTGAGTCGCCTTCGCTCCACCGGTACCTGGGTGCCGATCGAGTAGGTGGCTGCGCGGCCCGCGGCAATGGTCGCGCGCCCCTGAAGGCACATGATGAAGCTCCTGCGCTGCACATCGCTGACCGCCACTGCGGCAAAGGCGAGCCGCTGACGGGAACGGGCTGGCGCTCAATCCCGTGCAGTCCGCGCCCCTGGAGTTGGGCGACTGGTGTGCGATGCTCTGACGTCCGCGACCGTCGGTGCACCGCCCGGCATCCCGATGCACCATCGCGTCTGACACGGGAATGGTGCTGACCTACCATCGGCAGGTCATGAACGCCCTTCGCTGCATCCGTGCATGTTCGATGGTGGTGCTCACCTCACTCGTGGTCGTCGGTGGGCTGGCGGTCGCACCGCGCCCCGAGGCCTACGCATGGATGCAGCGTGAAGCAGGGTCCGCAGCCTGGGCATCGCGAATCAGCCAGCATGTGCAGTCGGCGCGCAAGCGTGCGCTCGATGCCTGCGCGTCCAAGGGCATCAAGCTGCCGGCCGATTTCCTGGCGTGGGTCGACGGTGACCCGCTCATCCGCGCCTCCGTCTACGGCTGCCGCCAGGATCCACTACCGGTGCTGCTCGGCCTGCGATCGCTCGAGATCGACCTGGGCGCACCGATGGTGCGCAAGGAGTACCCGCAGCTGGCCCTGGCGTTCGCGATCCAGGATTCCTACATGCGGCGGGACCCCAAGGCAGGTGGATGGAACGACGCGGATGGGGCCCAAGCACCAGCTGCGCTGCCGGATGTCGGCGCGCGTGCACCCTTGGTCCTGTCGATCCCCACGGACCCGCGCACGCCGGTGGACACCCATGCGAAGGACCGGCCGCTCGATCGCGACGATCACATCGTGAACTTCCTCGAGGACCACGCCCCGATCGAGGTCGAGGTCACGACCACGGAGCTGCCTCCTCTGGAGTACGACGACCGGGGCATCGCGAAGCCGCGCGGCAATCCGGTGGAGGTGAAAAAGAAGGTCATGCGTCCGCTGGTGGCAGCCGACGTGATCGCCTCGCAGCAGCTGCAGGGCGAGTTCAACGCCTCCATGCAGGCGCATGGGCAGGATGTCCGCCTCGATTGCGGCAACGGCATGGTGCGGTGGGACTCGACGGAGGCGGTGCACGATGACGAGCTGCGCAAACGAATCGCCGCCGCGCATGACCTGTTCCATGCTGCGTACCGTGCGAAGGGCCGGATGCCTGCCGAGCGCGATGCGGCGCCGACGCCTGCCGAGAGCATGGCCTGGTTCGTTCGCAACGATCGATGGGACTTTCCCGCGGATGTGCGCGCGGTGCGGGGCTGGCCGCGGTTCCCGCTGAACGCTCCCTGGCCCGTGCTCGTGATGCTGGCCGCCGACGACCAGCCGCTGCGTGAGCGCGAGGAGATCTGGACGAAATTCGTCCAGACCGGCGAGGCCCGGACGTACGGCGAGTACATCGGCGACATCGCCCAGCAGTTCGACATGCAGAGCGCGCGTCGCTTGAGTCCCTTCGGGTTCAGCTACGGCAGCATCCAGATGATGTGGAAGGACGGCGGCGTCTGCGGCACGATGGGCAACATCGGCGCCCGCACGGAGCGGATCCTCGGCGTGCCGGCCTCGACCGCAGGGCAGCCCGGCCACTGCGCCATGGTGCAGATGGACTTCGATCCGAAGACGGGATCATTCGGGTGCAAGGGCGGCCAGTACGCCACGGGTGGCGACGAGGTGACGACCGTGCACGCCGGCTGGAACTACGACGACCAGGGTGGCCGCCGACCCATGATCTT
>SYIB01000105.1 GCA_005798965.1 Planctomycetia bacterium | reverse complement strand
GCCTGGTACGGCGTGTACTGCGTGTACCACCCCGGGTTCTCGAGGATGTTGCGCTGGATCACACCGGGCACGATGGTGCCGACGTAGCCCATGCCGGTCCAGGTCTGCCAGACTTGGTTCTGCTGAGCGATGCGATGGAGTGCGGCCAGCGTTTCGGCCTCGCCGCGCTCAGTCACGCCGAGGGTGTTGGTCGGGTCGTCGATCCGCAGGGGATTCGCCATCCGGATTCCCGAGGGGATCGCCTGCGTGCTGAGCTCTTCAAGGGAGCCACAGCCGAGTGCGGTCAGCATGTCCACGATCTCGGGTTCGCTTGGGCCGATGTGGCGATGGATGAACGTGTCGGTCGGCGCGAGGGCGTTGAGGGCCTTGGAAGCGGTCAACGTGGTCGAGGAGAGCGTGGTCATGGTGTGGTGGTGCCCGGTGCAGGCGAGCGGAAAGTATAGGCCTGATGGGCTCGATCCCTTGCACGGCGAGCCCTCGGAAACCTAGAGTGGGCACCCTCGCGACGAGGCACGCCGCCCCGCGCAGGAAGGCCCCCACGATGCTCACTGTGCACTCGACCGTCACCATGCTTCTCGGGGCCGCCTGCGCCGTCTCCGCGATCGCCGTGGCGCAGGATCCCAAGCCCGAGCGCAAGAAGGGCACGATCGTCGAGGGCACAGTCAACGTCTACGACTACAACCCCAAGGAGTCGGGCACCGATCCGGACATCGCAGGCCAGCTGGCGACCATCGGGCCGGTGGGGCAGCAGTGGTACCAGCACGTGATGACCCTCTCGAATCCATATTTCGAGGGTCGCGCGCCGGGCTCCGATGGCATCGCTGCCGCAGCCAACTATGTGGAGTTCTGGATGCGCCAGTCTGGTCTGGAGCCGGGCTTCCCCGCAAAGGAAGGCGAGAGCGAGCGCACGACCTACCGCCAGCCATTCGAGCTGCCGGGCGCCGGGCCCAAGGTGATCGACAGCGCGGTGGCCATCGGTGATCGAGCGCTGAAGTCCGGCGATGACTACATCGTGCTGGGTTCAAGCGGGAGCGCAAGCGTGACGGCGCCGCTGGCGTTCGCTGGGTATGCAATCGAGTCCGGCAAGGATGGCTACACGAGCTTCAAGGACGAGGGGGAGGATCTCAAGGGTCGCATCGCCGTCTTCTTCCGCTACGAGCCGATCAACCAGGAGGGCGTGAGCCGTTGGAGCGAGCGCCGCTGGAGCGAATACAGCGCTGCCGCGCCCAAGCTCGAGGCACTTGCCAAGCGTGGCGCGGTGGGCGTGATCATGGTCACGCCGCCGGATGCGCGCGATGCGCGGCGCGGGCTCGAGACTACGGCCACGAGCCGTTTCGGCGATCGACTTTCGATCCCTGCCATGCAACTGAGCATCGAGGCGATGGATGCGCTGATCCAGCAAGCCGATCCCGATGCTCGCTCGCTGGCCGAATGGCGACAGAAGGCGGACGAGGGCGCTGTCACGACGGTCCCCCTGAAGGATTCGGTGCAGGTCACGCTGAAGGCGGAGGTGACCACCGGCACGATCTCGACCGACAATGTCGGCGGCGTGCTGCGCGGGGCGGGATCGCTCGCCGAGGAGTGGGTGATCGTGGGCAGCCACTACGATCACGTGGGTTTCGGCAACTATGGCGCGGATCCGCGCAATCGCGGCAAGCTCCACCCCGGTGCAGATGACAACGCCAGCGGTACGGCAGCCATGCTGTGCATGACCAAGCTGATGGCCGACTGGTACGCATCGGACGACGCACCGAAGGACCGCCGCAGCATCCTCTTCATGGCCTTCAGCGCCGAGGAGATCGGCCTCGACGGCAGCCGCCACTGGACCGAGCACCCCACGCTCAAGCAAGAGTCGATCAACGCGATGATCAACCTCGACATGGTCGGTCGGCTGCGCAACGATGAACTCGTCGTGGGTGGCGTGGGCAGCGCGAAGGGCTTCAAGGACTGGCTGCGTCCGCGCTTCGAGGAAAGCGGCCTGACGATCCGCGCCGATCCGAGCGGACGGGGTCCAAGCGACCACGCGAGTTTCTACAGCGCCGGCATCCCGGTGCTCTTCCTGTTCACTGGCGTGCACGACGTTTATCACAAGCCCGGCGACCACGGGTGGACCGTGAACCCCGGCGGCGCCGCGAAGATCATCGCACTGAGCGAGGCGATCGCGCAGGGCCTGGTGAGCGAGGCCAAGCTCGAGTTTGAGGGCAAGACCGCGGGTTCCGGCCAGGACCGCGGCTACGCCAGGGTGCGGCTGGGCGTGTCGCCCGGCTACGGTGAGACCGGGCAATCCGGCGTGGTCGTTGAAGCGGTGAGCGAGGGCACCAGCGCTGCCGACGCCGGCATCAAGAAGGGTGATGTGCTCCTGGCTTGGAACGGCGAACTGCTCGAAGGCGCTGGCGACATGATGGACCAGCTGCGCAAGCATGCACCCGGCGATAAGGTCAAGATCAAGCTCCGACGCGACGGCAAGGAGCTCGAGGTCGACGTCACGATGAAGGCGTCGAAGTCGCGTGGATGATTGGCCGGCCTCGGGGCCAGCACGCTGCTGGACCTGCGGCTACCCGATCGCTCCGGAGACGGCGCTCTGCTCTGAGTGCGGTGCACCCCGCACGGAGGCATGGGAGCGCTGGTCGTGGATGACCAGGATCGATGCGTTCGATGCCACGGCGGCGTTGCGCACGCTGGCGCGTATCCGGTGGTGCGCGCTGGCGCTGCTGGTCGCCTCAGCGGCGTGGATCCTCGTGCCGCCCATGTTGCCGTCGGCGCTGCGATCCTCGCTGCCGGCCACCGTGTTCCTGTACGTGGTGCCGGACATCGTCGTGCCATGGATCGTCGTGCTTGGCCTGAGGCCTGTGCTGCACGGGCGGTGGATACGCGTGGTCTGCAGGATGACGATGGCTATGAGCCTGGTCCGTGTGGCTGGGTTGGTGGTGCAGGAGTGGCTGGCCATCCCAGTGATCAGCGTGATGCTCGCAAAGCCGTCGGCCGTACTGGCCATGACATCGTTGGGGATCCTCCTGCCGGCTGGCTCGCTGGCCGTGCTCATGGTGGCGGCGCTGCGGCTGGCGACAGGGCTTCGCTGGCCATGGAGCTCTGCACTGGTTGTGGGCACTGCGGCGCTCGCGGTGGTTCTGTGTCTGGTCTGGGCTGCAGCGTTCGTCGCTGCCAATACCGAGGGGCTCGGTGCGTTGCAGCCCACACTCACGCGCATGCTGCAGATCCTGCGCTTCACGTGGTTCATTTCGGCCCTGAGCACACTCCTGATGAGCGCGTTGTTGGTGGGTTTGACTCGCGCGCTCGTGCGACGGCTACGCTAGCGTGCATGCGGTTCAGGATCGCGGCTTCGACCCTTCTTTTCGTGCTGCAAGCACTTGATGTGCGTGGGCAGGATGCCGCGACCACGGCAACTGCGACCGGATCTGCGCCCGCCCCATCCTTCGAACGCTCCTCGCAACCCGCACCCGATGGCGCCGTGATCTGGTTCGACCAGCCCGCGGGCAGTTGGAACGAGGCGCTGCCGGTGGGCAACGGCCGGCTGGGCGCCATGGACTTCGGCGGTGTTCATGAGTCGCGACTGCAGTTGAATGAAGATTCGGTATGGCAGGGCCGCCGGGACGATCTGCAGCCGCGTGCACTGTCCATGGAAGTCGCCGATGTGCGCGACCTCCTCCTGGCAGGCAAGGTGCGCGAGGGGCAGCTCTTGGCGCAGCGCACGCTCATGGATCCCGAAACGGACCGGTCCCACCAGACGCTCGGCGACCTCGTCCTGCGCATGCCTGGCATGGAGCGGGTGACTGGGTATCGGCGCGGCCTCGACCTGCTCACCGGCATCAGCGCCACCACGTGGACCAAGGACGGCGCGAACTACATGCGCACGGTCTTCGCGAGCAAGCCGCATGATGTGGTCGTGGTCGAGCTCGTCTGCGACAGGCCACGCGGGATCGATCTCATGGTCGCGCTCGCGCGCCAGCCGAGCTGCGATGGGTGTCCCCTCACGATCGATGCTGGCACGACCAAGGGCTCGGGCATTGTGCGCGTGTGGGGCCGGACCGAGGCCGACGCGGCGGCAGGCGTGACCTTCGAAGCCAGCGTGATGGCGCTCCCGCGCGGTGGCACGTGCGTGCAGGATGGTGGCACGCTGCGTATTGAGCGAGCCGATTCGGTCTATCTCGTGATCGCGGGGCGCACCGATTACTGGGGCGAGACCTCGCTCTCGGACCGCAACGCCAAGGACCTGACCACGGCAGCCACGAGCGAGCAGCCCTTGCGCGATGAGCACATCAAGTGGTTCAGCCGGCGCATGCAGCGTGTGACGATCGATCTTGATCCGAGCGACCCAGCAGCGCGGGCGCTCCCGACCGATCGTCGTCGGGCACGAATGGAAGGGGGTCAGCCTGACCCCGAACTCATCGCGATCCATGCGCAGTTCGCTCGCTACCTGCTGCTGTCGTGCAGCCAGCCGGGCGACCTGCCGGCCAACCTGCAGGGGATGTGGAACGAGCACCTCAAGGCACCGTGGGGTGCGGACTACCACGTCAACATCAACTTGCAGATGAACTACTGGGGCTGCGAAGTGCTCAACACGCCCGAGTGCTTCGACCCGTTGCTGGCCTTCACCGAGGCGCTTGTGGTGCGGGGCACGAAGGTCGCGCGCGAGATGTACGGCGCTGG
>SYIB01000104.1 GCA_005798965.1 Planctomycetia bacterium | reverse complement strand
GCCATCGTCACGCAAGCGACCGAGCGCTTGGTACGCGAGCTGCAGAAGTTGACGGGCCGTGAACTCTGGACGGACCAAGGCGGTCACAGTGCGGCGTGGTCGGCACAGGATGGCCTCCTGAAGGTCGAGGCCTGGCCGAGCCTGCAGCGCATGATGGACACTGCCTTGCGTACGCGACGATCAGCCATGGGCGCAACTGGCGGCATCGATCGTGATCTCGTGCCGGCCGAAGCGGCTGCGGCGATCATGTCCATGCGCGCGCGGGTGGCGAGACCGCTCACGGCTACCGAACTCGAGCGTGCCTGGGATCTGCTGGGTGCGGAGCTGGTGCGCGCAGCGCTGCTGGGTGCATCGCCAAACGCCGCCTCGAGCACGATGCCAGACGGCTCGGTCTGGGTGTTGATCGGCGTGACCGAGAAACAGGCGATCGGTGCGCTTGCAGCCCAGCTCACCGAACCCGGCATCAACGATGCCGCTCGCGTGGTGATGGGTCGTGTGCAGCCGGCACGGCTTGCCGAACTCGTGCAGGATCCTGCTGTGACCGCGGTCAACGTGGTCCCCGCCCCATGATTCCGTCGGGTGGTCGCCTGTGGACAACCTTGCAGCACGCCCCGGTGTGCGAGCGAGCCTCGTACCGTCCATCAATGGCCACTGCCTTCACGTCACGGATTGCGTGGGGCGCTGCACAGCGGGCCTGGGGAACGGTGCGCGAGGCCTTGACGGTCGCGCTGCCTCCGTCCCTGGCCATCGGTGCAGTGGGCTTCGTCGTGGCGGTCGTCGGCGCGCCAAGTGGCGCAGCGGTGCTGGATGCATCGCACCCTGCAGGGACTGCAGGGCCGGCTGACCCCGCCACGCTCGGCGTGCTGATCTTCTCGAAGACAGCGGGCTTTCGCCATGACAGCATCGAGACTGGCGTGGCGGCGATGAAAGACCTGCTCGCGCCAACCTACATGGTCGATGCCACCGAGGATGCCGCGGCCTTCACGCCCGCGAACCTCAAGCGCTTCCGTGTGGTGGTCTTCCTGAACACGACTGGCGATGTCCTCGACGATGTGCAGCAGAAGGCCTTCGAGCGCTTCATCGAGGATGGTGGCGGCTACATCGGCGTGCACTCCGCCAGCGACACCGAGTACGACTGGCCGTGGTACGGCCGGCTGGTCGGCGCATACTTCAAGACCCATCCCGCGATCCAGGAAGCGGTCGTGCGCAACGAGTCGAAGGATCATCCGAGCATGGCCGGCTGGCCCGTCGAACTCAAGCGTACCGACGAGTGGTACGTCTACCGAACGAATCCGCGCTCGGTGAAGGGCATGATGATCCTGGCGAGCCTCGATGAGTCGAGTTACACCGGCGGCGGCATGGATGGCGACCATCCGATCACCTGGTGCCACGAGGTTGGCAAGGGTCGCGCCTGGTACACCGGCGGCGGGCACACCAAGCAATCGTTCGCAGAACCGCTCTTCCGCAGCCACCTCAAGGGCGGCGTGGACTGGGCGTGCCGTCGTGGGGGTTCGTCCGATGCCACGCAGCCAGCGCCTTCTCGGTGAGTCCGGTGCATCCGCACTGAGTCGGCGACGAATCTCGTGCGCCACAGGAGCCCACTCATGAAGATCGCGATCGTCTACCACAGCAAGTTCGGCCACACCAAGGTCGTCGCCGAGTGCATCCACGAGGGCGCCGCCGGTGTCGAGGGCATCGATGCCGTGCTCGTACCGACCAGCGATCTGCCGGCGCACGGCGATCACGATAAGGATGCTGGCTGGAAGCACCTGCACGAGGCCACTGCACTCATCTTCGGCTGCCCCACCTTCATGGGCACCGTGACGGCCGACTTCAAGCAGTTCATGGATCACACCGGCGGCATCTGGCACCGCCAAGGCTGGCGCGACAAGCTCGCCGCCGGCTTCACCAACAGCGCGAGCCTCTCGGGCGACAAACTGCATTGCCTCGATGCGATCATGACCTTTGCGTGCCAGCACAGCATGGTGTGGGTCAGCCAGGGGATCTTCCCCAGCGGCACTGGCGACACGCGCATCAACCGCATCGGTTCATGGACGGGCATGATGGCCCAGTC
Organism: Planctomycetia bacterium; assembly: GCA_005798965.1. Taxonomy (GTDB): domain Bacteria; phylum Planctomycetota; class Phycisphaerae; order Phycisphaerales; family SM1A02; genus SYIB01. The sequence continues at coordinate 3,926 of SYIB01000104.1, read as the reverse complement.
CGATGGTGACAAGGGGCCAGATCTCACGCCACCGGTTGGCGATCGCGATACGGCACGCCTTTTCGGTGCCCGCGTGTCCAAGGCCGCGCTGCGTTGGGGCACCAGTCAGGGCTGAGCGCATCGAGCCAGCGCCGCGCGCGCCGCCGTCAGCGCTGCATCGACCGCAGGGCCGTTGCCTGCCGATCGTTCACCTCGTTCGATCGCCTCGAGCAGGATCGGTCGCGCGGCATCGCACGATCCGTCTTGCGCAAGCCAGTCACCCAGTGTGGCCGTGCAGACCAGGGTCGATGTGTCGCCGATCGGGTTGGCGGCCCGACGCACGTCGAGCGCACCGCGCTGGAGCGCGATGGACTGAGCTCGATCGCCACGTGCGCGCTCGATGCGTGCCCCAAGCTCGAGGCTCACTGCAAGATCCAGTGGCCTTCGGCCATCGAGCCGGCGACCGTCGATCGCCAGCACAGCATGGTCGCGAGCGCGATCGAGCGTCACTCCCCGCTGCAGGATGAGCTCGGCGATCCGGTGGTGGATGCTCGTCACCAGTTGGTGCGATGCACCGAAGCGCCGCGCACTGATTTCGAGGGCACGCTCGTAGTTCGGCAGGGCCCCCATGGTGTCGCCTGACTTCGCCTGCAGCAGCGCCAGCTGGCTCAGGGCGCGCCCGGCGCGCCAGTCGTCGGGCCGCCCGGCCGTGGCGAGCACGCGCGCCACCTCAGCAAATTGCTCCATCGCCTCGTCTGTACGACCCGAGCGCAGCAGCGTGTTGGCCCGAGTCATCAGGACGGCCACATGCGCATCACTCCCCTGCCGTCCGGCATCCTTGAGCATCGCGATGGATCGGTCACCCAGGTCATCGCTTCGCGCCAGATTGCCCGCACGCTCCTCGAGGGCACTCACCATCTGCATGGTGTCGGCGATCGCGTCGATGGACGACGGGTCGTTGACCTCACGCAGGGCAAGGCTCTCGGCGAAGGCCTCGCGCGAGCCGGCAACATCCTGCAAGAGCCAGCGCGCGCGCCCGAGCTGATGCAGCGACGCCGCGAGTTCGAGGCTGGCTTGCCTTCGCTCGGCGTCATCCTGCGCAGCCGCGATCTGCTGCCGATGCACAGCGATCGCCGCATCCAGGTTTCGGCGCGCCGCCTCGAAGTCCTGGTTCGCCAGATGCACGACGGCCACCGTGTCACGTACGTTCGTGAGGGCGTCGAGATCCTCGGCGAGGTCGGCCTGCGCATTCCATTCGATGCGCTCGAGCAACGCGGGAATCGTGATCGCCGCATCATTCGATGCGGCCAGTGCATCCGCGGCACGCAGGCTCGCCAAGAACGTCCCCAGCGTGCGTTCGGCGCGGTCGCGACTCGTGACCGCAGCGGCCTCGGCGTGACGCGCCTGCTGCCACAGCACCCCCATGACGATGGCTGCACCAAGGGTTCCCAAGGCGGCCACACCCGCCCCTGCAGCGGCTCGTGGGTGCTTGCGGAGCAGGCACCGTGCGCGATAGTGCATCGATGGTGCCACGGCGCTCACAGGATCATGCGCAAGCCACGCGCGCAGGTCGGCAGCGAGGGCGGCGGCGCTCGAGTAACGCTGTTCCGGATCATGATCCAGGCACTTGGCGCAGATCGCCTCAAGATCGCCCGCGATGGCCAGTGCATGGGCGCGTTCGGTCGATGCACGGCGAGTGGCTTCCATCGATCGGAGCATCGGCTGTTCCTGGCCTAGCACCGACCACTGCGCACTCGCCGCAGGAAGCGATCGAGAGCCGACGCGCTCCGCATCAAGGACCCGGTCGCCGCTCGGCAGCCAGGGCAGCACCCCGGTCAGCTGTTGGAAGAGCATCACGCCCAATGCCCAGACGTCGGCCCTGGTGTCGATGTCACGTGATGCGCGGAGCTGCTCAGGGCTCATGAACGCGGGCGTGCCGTGGACCTCGCCGTGGTCATGGGGCGCATCATCCACCAAGGCTGCCACGCCGAAGTCGATGACTTTGGTCCGCAGGCCGCGATCACTCTCCTCGAGCAGCACGTTGGCAGGCTTGAGGTCGCGGTGCACGATGCCCTTGGTGTGCGCGTGCTGCACGGCGTCGCACACGCTCGCCAAGAGCGCGATGCGCCGCTCGAGCGGCAGTCGCAGATCATTGGCGGCGTCATCGAAGGGGCGGCCCTCCACGAACTCCATCGCCATGAAGGGCAGGCCGCCCGGGAGCAGCCCCGCATCAAGCACAGTAGCGATGCCCGGGTGGCGCATGGCGGCCAGTGATTGGGCCTCATCCTGGAATCGTGCATCGCGCTCCGCAGACCGCATCGACGGGTTGGGGATCTTCAAGGCCACGCGTCGTTGCACGGGGGCCATCTGCTCAGCCTCGAAGACCGCACCGAAGCCACCGATGCCACGCAGCGACACGAAGCGGTAACGGCCGCGCTCGGTGCCCACGAGGGCATGGGCCCAGGGAAGGTCATCGTGCACGATCGATTGGTCCATCGTGGTCATGCCGCCGGTCTGGGCGTCGTGATGCATGGGCGCCATGCTAGGTCCGGCTGATCGGTGGTCAGGTTCCCCACGATGACAGGAGGAGCGCAAGGTCCTTCCCGTCCACGGCCCCATCGCCATTGATGTCAGGGTTTGGCGTGGTCTCGATGCAGACGCTCATGGCACCCGTGACGCACCTGTTGTCCCACATGACGGCGCAGCAGTAGGGCTCGATGGCGCACACCGCTGCGCAGCAATCGCCTGCGTTGCAGAAGGGCGTGTCGTGCGGACTGAAGCAGGATCCCGCGCGCTCGTCGCCGCAGGCCACGGTCACCGAGCACTCGATGGAGAGTTCGCCCATCACGGCCGCGGGCAGCGTGCTCGAGGTCATCTTGACCCCGATCGCCAGCAGCACGCTGTCGCCTGTGCGGACCGGGAAGACGGTCATGGCTTGGCCCGCATTCGTCGGAGCGACATCGCAGCCGACCGGGATCCGCTGGTCGCAGCAGCCCAGCCACGTTGCGATCGCCAAGGGGTGATTGGTGGGCGATGTCGGTTGCGCACCAATCGTGAGTTGCCCGTCACATGTGGCTGTGTAACGAACCCAGATCGTGCGCGTCATGCCGGCGACACCCGGTTCACAACCCACCGACAGCGTCTCGGGCGACGTGCTGCCGCCAGTGAGGTCGAATGAACTCACGCCATCCAAGACACGGCCCGCGTCAGAGCAGATCGCGGCCGCCTTCGGCGTGATCCCGTTCACGGTCATGCTGTAGGAGCCCGTTGCCGTGCCGAGGGGCGTGGTCCACTCAGCGAGCGATGCTCCGGCCACGAGCGGAAACCGCGTGCCGAACCCATCCGCAGGGAAGGCAAACAGATCGACGAGCGAATAGCCCCCGCTGCCGGCCGCGACCCAGCCACGCGGGATCGCTGGTGCACCGGTGATGGCTATGTAGTACGTGCCGACAGCGAGCCCAGGAATGGCCTTCAGTTCAGAGCCGTTCAGACCAGGTGTGCGACGATGGTTCGCAGCGACCGGAATCGCCAGCGGGCTGCACGACGATCCTTCCTTGCGGAAGAGGAAGATCCTCGAATCGAACTCGGGCCCCGTGACGACGGTGAAGGTTGCCGGGCTCGTGATGTCGATCTCGTACAGATCGACTGGGTCCATCCCTGCAAGTCCCTCGGTAAAGGGCGATGTGGCGGAGGTCGATCCATTGATGCGGTTGACCGCGCCCACACCCAGAACACGCACAGTTTGGCTGATGTTGGGCACGGACCCCGCATCGGGATCCTCTTGCCAGGTCGGGCCGACATCGGCTGCGATGCGCGGTGCCAGGAGAGCGATGGAGAGAACAGCCAGGATCGTCGTGCGCATGAGGGGGTCCTTCATCCGAACGCACGACCTGCCGGAGGTTGGAGTGTGTCCGGTGCCCGCTTGAACGGAAGCAAGAAATCGAGTG
>SYIB01000103.1 GCA_005798965.1 Planctomycetia bacterium | reverse complement strand
CCGTCGAGCCGCACCGATCGCGCACAGCACGCTTCGTCGTCGCAGCCGCCGGTGTCGTGTGCTGTCTCGCATGATCCCGGCGCAGGGCAGTAGAGCCCGTCGCACTCCGCGTCGGCAACATCCACGCACGCTTGGTCCCAGGCGAGCACGCAACAGTTGGGCACCACAAGGCACACGGCCTCGCAGCACTCGGTCGTGAAGCACCCTGGTGTGGGATGCGGTTCGTCGCAGCGACCGGCCGATCCGTCACCTGGACCGCAGGTTCCGCCGGCGAGCGAGCCTTGATCGCTCGGGCGGCTCGGCGGTGCACCCCAGGCAGCCAGTTCGATCGCGCTCCGTCGCGAATCCACACCAAGGACGCGGTGCGTTGATGGACGTTGCGACTGTTCCCGACCAAGCTGAAGGATCGCACCACGACTCGTGGATCCGGGCTTCGGCGGTGCTGGGGCAATCCATGACTGACCGAATGCGCATCCTGTCAGGTTCGGCAACCTGATGATCGCGTTGCTGCTGATGTCGGCCGCCACGATGTCGAGGTCGCAATCGCCATCGGTATCGACCAGTTCGATGTGCCGCACGAATGGGCTCGAGCGCTTGAGAATGGCCTCGCCGAAGGCAGGCTGCCATGGTGTTCCGATGTTCTCCATCAGGAAGAGACCGCCGTTGAGCACCGCCACGCTGCTCACGACATCGAGGTCGCCATCCCGATCAAGATCCGCCACCGCGCACGTCCAGCCGTAGCCGGTGTCTGGACCGGCGAACGAATCCTGCCGCGTGAACTGGCCGTCATCATTCCAGCAGATGACCAGCGGCTGGTTGAGGTCGACCGAGAGCAGCTGCGCGACCACGTCGTCATCGCCATCGTCATCCATGTCGGCGAGCACGAAGGTCGTGATCGCCGGTTGATCGGTGACCAGAGGCTGGACAGGCGTGTGCACCGGCCAGTCGGCGAGCACGCCGCCGCGATTGCGCCAAGTCAGCAGCGATCCGGTCGAGATCGATGACGCCACCACATCGCGCCACCCATCGCCGTCCAGATCGCTCGTACGAACCTGCTGCAGCGAGCCCGTGCCGCCAAACCAGTCATCGGTACGCAGTCGCTGGAACGGCACGAAGCTTCCAGTGCCGTCCGCCCGATCGATGCGCAGCGTGGGGCCTGATGCATTCGCGACGATCAGGTCGGGTACCCCGTCGCCGGTCAGGTCGGCTAGGTCCATCGTGCGCGGCTCGCGCTCCTGGAGCCATGTCCGGCCGAGGCCGAGCTGGCCCTGCCCGAGGTTGTGCAGTCGCAGCGCGGCACCTTGGTAGGCACGCAGCGTCAGCAGCAGGCCAGGTGCGGATGCTGCCCCGGGCTCGACCACCGCCCAGTCGGCTGGAGCCGGCAGTTCGAGCTCGCGCCATGGGCCGAAGGAGGGCGTACCGCCCGTGCCGAGCGCCCATCGGATCAGTTTGGCGTTGTTGCGGCCCGGCACGATTGCATCCAGCGTGCCATCCGCGTCGAGGTCGGCGAGCACCACCTGGTTGGGAGCGTGCGCGGCAGGCAGCACCGAACCGCTGTTGGGGCCGAACGGGATGTCGGCGACCATCATGCAGGCGATCGTGGTGAGCATGGTCACCACATCAGTATGACGGCCGGCGAATGAAGTTCCATTGCAGGGGGCATGTGCAGCCCAAAAACAAATCCCCCCCGGCGCTAGGCCGGGGGGGAAGTGATCTCAGGAGACTAACTTCGGCTTACGGGCAGGCCGTACCGAAGACCGCGAGCAGGGCGCCGAGGTCAGCACCGTCGGTCACGCCGTCATCGTTGACGTCGCCACCAGCCGTGCCCCAGCCTGCAAGGAGGGCGCCAAGGTCGGCACCGTCACGCACGCCGTCGGCGTTGAAGTCACCCGGGCAGTTGCCACCCGAGCACGCCGCTGCAGCACCGTTCACCACCACCGGCCACTCGTAGGCGTTCGCCCCGATCGGCTGGAAGACGTTCTGCGCGGTGCCCGTGCACAGGGTGTAGCGCAGGAAGGTGTTGGACGGGAAGGCGCCAGCCGCGACACCGATGCCGCAACGGTAGCCCGCACCAGCGGGAACGCCCGCGACGGTGCCATTGAAGAGGTTCGGCGTATCCAAGACGAGGACGAGGTTGGTCTCGTTCTCGACGCAGAGTGGCTCATCAGGCTCGAAGTTGGCCATGAAGACGCCCGACGGAACCAGGACGTTCCAGGACTGGATGAGGACCAGGTCGACGTTCGCTGAACCCGTGCTAGCGAAGTTGGTCGGATTGCCGCCGTTGGTGTCGCGGTAAACCGAGAGCACCACCGGGATCAGCAGATCCGTCGCGCCGTAGCCGCAGGCAGCACCGGGGGGCGTAGCCGAGCGGAGGGCCGCCACACCGAAGTTGAAGCAGCTGATTTCCTTCAGCGCGTTCGCACCGGTGATGACCGCGGCGAACGAGTTGTCGGTGCTGCCGCCGGTGTTGTTGCCGCAGCCGGTCGCGCAGCCCTGCACGAAGTTGCCGGTCGGAGTCGCGCTCACCGAGAGCTGACGGTTGTCCGGGCCGGGTGCCGAGCAGGTGGTGTCGAGCGTGATCGGGCAAGACGCCGGCGTACCGGTGATCTTGAGCGAATACTCGTTCCGGCTGCCTTGGCCGCACACCAGAGAGCCATCATCGAAGTCAGGGACGACGATGAGGTAGTACGAGCCAGCCTTCACGCAGGTGGAGAAGGACTCGGGGCAACCCGCTGCCGAGGTGGCCAGCGTGATGGTGTTGCCGCACTCACCGCCGAGCAGCAGGGCAGCCGAGAAGGTCTCGCTGCGCAGGTTGACCGTGACGTTCTGGTCGCTGGTCAGATTGAGGCGGAACCAGTCGGTGTCACGCGTCACGCCACCAGTGGTGGGATCGATGCTCGTGAAGAACGTGCCCTTGAAGGTGTCACCAATGGCGATGAACTCGGTCGGCGCGCCGCCGGCGAGGTCATTGCAACCACCGTTGCTACTCGAACCGCAGGCTTCGCCTTCGGTCTTGTTGTTCACATCGAGGGTGCAGGCGGACGGCAGGTCGATCGTGATCGTGCCAGCGCCGGTTTCACCGTCTGCGTATGAACCCATGCGGATCAGGTAGGTGTTGCCTTGGACAACCGTCGCGGTCATCGCCGACGCGTACGGCGTGACGCCGTCGGTCAGGAAGCACGAGGCGCTGCCGTCGTCATTGCAGCCGACCAGCACCGACGCGAGGTCGTTGTAGTCGAAGCCGACGGGGTTCGCGCCGAGGTTGTAGACCGCGAGCTTGTTGTCGTAGCCGACAGCGCCGCAGGTCGAGATCGACACCACGCCGTTGGCGGGAGCGACGAACTTCCACCACACGTCGTTGAAGAACGTGTCGGTGCCTGAAGCGCAGGTGTCGCCGGAGTGGTTCGGGCCGTCCATCGTCGCGCCGTTGGTGTTGAACGCGTAGGCGCCGTCACTGACGACGTTGGTCGGGTTCGTCGCGCAGTTGTTGGCCGGGCCAGCCGGGCTGCACGCGTAGTAATTGCACTCAGGGATCGCGATGTCGACGCACGACTGATCCCAGCCGGTGTCGCAGCACGCGGGGAAAAGGTTGCAGACGGTGTTGCAGCAATCGGCATCATCGCAGCCCGGGGTCGCGTGAACCACGTTGCATTCGCCTGCACTGGGGCAGTTCGCGGCACCTTGGGTGAACGTCAGCAACAAGTTGCCGGCACCCGAATCGGCACCAGACGCGCCGGTGTAGCCACCGATGCGGACGTAGTACGTCGCGCCAGGCGTGACCGCGTAGCCGAGGATTTCGGAGTAGTACTGCTGGCAGCTTGAGTTGGCGCCGTCCGAGTCACCGTTGCAGGCGACTTGGACGAGCGAGCTGCATCCACCTTGGTACAGCACGATGGACGTGTCGTACGACGCGGCATCACAGGTGGTGATGTCGATCGTGCCATTCTGCGAGGCGACCCACTTGAACCAAACATCCTTGTTGGCGGTGCCCCAACTCAGGTACGTGCCCGCGCACTGCGCTTCAGTGACCGGCTCGGCGCTGGTGGTGGCGGTGGCGGTGTTGAACGCCGAAGCAACGCCGGAGACCAAGGTTGGAGCGCTGGCGCACTCGTCTTGGGCTAGGGCCGTGCTTGCGGCACACAGTGCAGCGGTGAGGCTGCCGAAGAGACAAAGACGGTTCATGGTTCAATTCTCCTTACAGATCACGAGTTCGGACGTGACTTCAGCGCGGGAACACAGTGCCCGACCACGTTGTCCGCTGGCGTGGTGGAACGCATCGGCGAAGGATGGCATCGACGGAAGGAAAGGGATGGAAAAGTTCATGAAAAAACCATAGTTCTCGACGACGGCGCCGCGTGGGCAGAACCCAAGGCGCGATCAAGACTTGAAGTTGAGATATCTCGAGGGCCAGCGATATCAAGTCCTATAACCTTTTGGGGAAGTCGTTTCATCCAAGGTTGCGTCCGATACATTCGTGAGATGCGTCCATTGGCAGAGCGTGTGGTGGTCGTCACTGGGGCGAGTTCAGGCATCGGCGCTGCCACGGCGCGGGCTTGTGCGGCGGCGGGCATGCAGTTGGTGCTTGTCGCTCGTCGCGAGGATCGACTCCGGGAAGTGGCCTCGGATTGTGCTTCGCTGGGGGCATCGGCGCAGATCGTCGCCATCGACGTTGCAGCCGTCGGTGCTTCGGAAGACATCCTTGCTCGGGGGGTGGATCGCTTCGGCCGTGTCGATGTGGTCTTCGCCAATGCCGGCTACGGCACGCGCGCTGGGTTGATCGACATGAGCGAGAGCGATCTTCGGACGATGTTCGAGGTGAACTTCTTTGCGGCGCTTGCCCTTTGTCGTGCTGCGGCGCGACAGTGGATCGCGGCTGAGCAATCTGGGCACCTGATCATGTCGTCGAGTTGCATCGGCAAGTTTCCGCTGGCCTACCACGGCGCCTACTGCGCGACCAAGGCATCCCAGTCGATGGTCTGCGCGGCGCTACGCGCTGAGTTGCAATCCCACCGGATCGCGGTGAGCAGTGTTCACCCGATCACCACGAAGACCGAGTTCTTCATGGCATCCGACCGTCGCTCGGGTGCAGCCGGTCTGGCAGCCGAGGTGCCAGACCATGCGCCGTCGTTCTTGGTCCAGTCGCCGGAGCGGGTGGCTGCAGCCGTGGTGCGATGCATGCGCCAGCCGGTACCCGAAGTCTGGACGAGTTCGCTGGTTCGCCTCAGCGCTGCGCTCTTCACGGCGTGGCCATGGCTGCTGCACCAAGTGCTCGATCGACAAGCTCGGAAAGAGCGCCACCAGGACAAGCGGCGCCTGAGCGCCGATTCGGCCGAGTCGTGAACGGCTAAGCGCAACGCGGCCGCTCTGGGCCGGCATCAAGGTTGCACTGGCGGCGTGCGCATTTCGATGCGTACATGGCAGCGTCGGCATCGTGCAGGGCGGCATCGATGTCGCGGGAACCGTCCAGCAAGGACCAACCCACGCTTGCCGGAATGCCGGCAAGCGCGAGCGACTCCTGTACCCGTGCAGCGGTCCAGCGGGTGGCGGAGGCATCAGACTCCATCAGCAGCACTGCGAATTCGTCACCACCAAGCCGAGCGACCACATCCGAGTCGCGGAACGACGAGCGGATGACCTGCGCGGCGTGGCGCAGCAGGACATCGCCGGCGCGATGGCCGTAGGCGTCATTCGTCCGCTTGAGCTCATCGAGGTCGATCATGATCAGTCCCGCTGACGAACCATAGCGCTGGATGCGCCCAGCCTCGGCGTGGGCGATCGACTGCCATCCCTTGCGGTTGTACAAGCGCGTCAGATCATCGACGGTGCTTTCGCCCTCTGCACGCTCGGCACGGCGCCGGAGCGCATCGGCATCGTGCGCTGCCTGCAGCGCGAATCCGATCACATCAGCCGCGTGGGCGATGATCGAAAGGTGGGGTGCAAGATCGTTCGTCGCGTCACGCCGACTCAGGCCTGCGAGCGTCCCGAAGCACTCCTTCGTGGTTGCATCGGGGGCCCAGAGGAGTGGGGTGCCGATGAAGAAGTTCGCACCGCACTCACGCAGCAGGTCAGCACCGCTCGAGCCAGCAGAGGCACCCTCCGTCGCCGTCATGAGCGGTCGACCGATCTCGACGACCGTGGCGCACGGGGTTGCCGAGGATGCGTGGACCTGGCCAGGTGCCACGGCGAGGTCAGCCTCGGGGGACACGTACAGCACGATGTGTTCCTCGCTTCGCGAGCGGGCGATGAACCATGTACTGAGCGGCGTCGACCTGGCCAAGAGCGCCAGGGTCCGGCTGATCATGGTTCCGGGATGCACTGCCGATCGGCCGGCACTCTCCTCCGAGCACTGAACCCTCATGGGGAGACCATCCGATGCAAACGGCCGGCGCGCAAATCGGTAATCATCTCGCCCCGCTTGGCGGTGCATGTTTCGGGACTAGGATGACAGCCATGGCGGTTGTCCCACGGTTGCTGCTGGGTGCTCTGATGCTCGCCTTGGGCAGTTCGTGGCTCGTATCGACTGGTGGAACACGGACGGGGCGTGGACGCCCGCAGCCGAGCCCCGCGTCGCTGGCCAGTGAGATTCGCTTTGGCCGGGACATCCGCCCGATCCTGAGCGATCGCTGCTTCCAGTGCCACGGCCCCGACCGTGCGAAGCAGCAGGCGGGGCTTCGGCTCGATTCTTTCGAGGCGGCCACGGCGGTTCGGCCCGATGGCGCGGCCATCGTGCCCGGTGCGCCCGAGCAAAGCATGCTGCTCGAGCGGATCCATCATGCCGATCCCGATGTGGTCATGCCTCCCCCGGACAGCGGCAAGCGCCCGCTGACCGACGACGAGCGAGCCCTGCTCGCGCGTTGGATCGAGTCAGGCGCCCCGTACGAGGCGCACTGGTCGTTTCTTCCGCCTTCCGCTGCGAAGGACCCCGCAGCGCAGTCTGCACAGGCCGCGCCGTGGGGACGCACGCCGATCGATCGGTTCATCCTTCAGCGCTGGCAGGGAGCGGGCATCGAGCCTGGTCCCGAGGCTGACCGTGCGACGCTGGCGCGGAGGCTGTTCCTTGATCTGACGGGCCTGCCACCGACCGATCGCGAGCTTGCGGCGCACCTGACCGATGAACGCCCCGATGCTTATGAGCGGCTCGCGGCCATGCTGCTTGAGGAGGAGCCGTACGTCACCCGCTACGCCGAGCGCATGGCGGTGCCGTGGCTCGATCTGGCTCGTTACGCCGATACCTGCGGCATTCACATGGATGCGGGGCGGCAGATCTGGCCGTGGCGCGACTGGGTGCTGCAGGCGTACCGGTCGAACATGCCGTACGACCGATTCGTGATTGAGCAGCTCGCGGGCGACCTGATCCCCGGTGCCACGCAGGACCAGGTGATCGCGAGCGGCTTCAATCGCAACCATGTCACGACGGACGAGGGCGGCGCGATTCCCGAGGAGTACCTCGTCGAGTACTGGGTCGACCGCACCAACACGACGGCCTCGGTCTTCCTGGGGCTCACGATGGGCTGCGCCCGGTGCCACGATCACAAGTTCGACCCCGTCACCACCGAGGACTACTACTCGATGCTGGCGTTCTTCAACAGCATCGAGGAGCCCGGGCTGTACTCGCAGCTGCCGGATCCCAACCGCGCGTTCGAGCCGGCGATTCCCGTGGCTGATCCGCGGTCCGCCGCCGCGCTCGATGAGCTGTCCAAGGAGCACATGCAGGCGATCGCCGTACGCGATGCAGGTGCTGAGGAGGACCGCGCGCTGCTCGATGGATTCCTGGCGCGCTGGCGTTCTGAAGAAGGCATCGCATGGACTCGGCCTGTCGTCGAGCGGGCGATCAGCGCGGGCGGAGCGACGCTGACGATGCAAGATGATGGCTCGGTGCTGGCTTCGGGGGCCAACCCGGACATCGACGAGCACACGATCACGCTCAGGTTCCCCGAGATGGGCGTGCGGTTGCTCGCTCTTGAAGCGCTGGCCGATCCGAGCTTCGACGGTCGTGTGGGCCGTTCCCCGAATGGCAACGCCGTGCTCAGTTCGATCAGCGCCGAGGTCGTGAGCCTCGAGGATCCTCGCGTGCGCGTGCCGGTGCGGTTCATCTGGGCTTGGGCGAGCCATGAGCAGCCCAACGGCGATTTCCGCGCGGTCAACGCACTGGATGCAACCGACGGCCGGCAGTGGGCGCTCGAGGGGCATGTGCATGGCCAAGGCCGCGTGGCGTACTTCATCACCGAGGAGCCCATCGGCTTTGCGACTGGCACGCAACTCGAACTCAAACTCGGCTACCAGTCGCCGTACGCGCGGCATTCGATCGGCCGCGTTCGCGTGCATGTGGCTCCCGCAGATGACCGTGTGCTGGCCCAACTGCCGATCGCCACCAGCGACTGGTACCTGAGCGAGGTCTTCGGCAGCGGATCGCTCGATACTGCCCTCGCGGAGCATGGCCCGGGCAGCCAGGTGCGATTCAATCGCCACGCAAAGTTCGGCAAGGGCGGCTGGCGTCACGCGCCGGGCGTCCGCGATGGCCAGTTGGCCGGCCTCGCGCAAGGTGTGGGAGCCGAGTACATCGCGCGGCAGGTCTTCTCGCCCACGGCGCGAACGATGGAGCTTTCCCTGGGCAGCGATGACCGGATCACGGTCTGGCGCAACGGCGAGCAGGTTCATGAGAATGCCACCGATCGCGCGGTCGAACCCGACCAGGATCGGATCAGCGTCGAACTTCCCGCTGGTGAGAGCCAGTTGGTCTTCAAGATCGTGAACACGGGCGGACAGGGGGGCTTTTACGCGCGGGCTGATCGGCCCGACACCGTGCTGGCGCCAGCGGTTCTCGGGCTCTTCATGCCCGATCCTTCAGTCCATGAGGGTGCCGTGCAGGTGGCGCGGGACAGCTGGGGTGTGCAGCACTCGCCGCGCTATCGCGAGGCTGCGCAGCGGGTGGCGGCGATCGATCGTCGCATGGAGCGTGCGAAGGCGGAGTCGCCGCAGACCATGGTGATGCGCGAGCTTGGAGCACCTCGCGATACCTTCGTCCTCATGCGCGGCTCCTACACCGCGCCTGATGCCAACCGCAAGGTCATGCGGGACATCCCCAAGGTGCTCGGATCGTGGCCCGAGGAGCTGCCGCGCGATCGCCTTGGCTTGGCACAGTGGATCGTGAGCGATCGCAATCCGCTCACCGCACGTGTGACGGTGAACCGCATCTGGGAACTGCTTTTCGGCCGCGGGCTCGTGCGTACCAGCGAGGATTTCGGTTTGCAGGGCGACCTGCCGACGCACCCCGAATTGCTGGATTGGCTCGCGGTCGAGTTCCGCGAGGGTGACTGGAATGTGCGCGAGCTGGTGCGGCTGATGGTGACCAGTTCGACGTATCGGCTCTCGAGCCGCACGCGCCCGGAGGTCGCCGCATTCGATGCTGACAACCGCTTGCTGTCGTGGTACCCGCGGCAGCGGCTCGCGGCCGAACAGATCCGTGATCAGGCGCTCTATGTGGGCGGACTGCTCATCGAAGAGCTTGGTGGCCGGAGCGTGAAGCCCTATCAGCCCGAGGGGCTCTGGCAGGAAGTCGCGATGCTGCAGTCGAATACGCGGGCCTATGAGCAGGGGAGCGGCGATGAGCTCTGGCGACGGAGTCTGTACACCTACTGGAAGCGTGCTGTACCGCCGCCGTCGCTCCTGACCTTTGACGCCCCCACGCGGGAGTTCTGCACCACGCGACGTCTGTCGACCAACACGCCGCTGCAGGCGCTGGTGCTCTGGAACGACCCCCAGTTCGTGGAGGCTGCGCGTGCCGCGGCGGCGCGCGTGCTCGCTGAACCGGGCAGCGATGCGCTGCGCATGCGCACGCTCTTCGTGCGAGCCACGGCGCATGAACCGCGGGGCGGCCTGCTTGAGCGATTGCTCGAGGACCTTGACCTGTATCGCGCTCGATTTGCCCGCAGCGCCGACGATGCGATGAAGCTGGTCGCCGTCGGCGAGCATCCCGCAGGGCGATCGATGGAGCCTTCGGAACTGGCCGCGTGGACCATGGTTGCGAATGCGATCCTGGCGAGCGATCCTGTGATCGTGAAGGACTGAGCGACCAAGGAGCCCCCATGCGCAAAGATCCGATCACGCAAGGCCCGGCCGACCCGCTCGAGGAGTATCTGCTCAACCTCACGCGCCGGCGGTTCTTCGGCAAGGTTGCGGGCTCGCTCGGTGCGGCGCTTGGTGGCGCAGCACTGGCCGATCTGTCCATGACCAAGGGCGCACTCGCGGGGTCGGTCTCGAGCGAGGCTGCGGGGATCCTGTCGAACCTGCCGCACTATGCGCCGCGCGCCAAGCGCGTGATCTACCTGCACATGGAGGGGGCGCCGAGCCAGCTTGACCTCTACGACCACAAGCCCGGGCTGGTCGATCGCTTCGATCAGGACCTGCCCGATTCGGTGCGCAACGGCCAGCGCATCACGGGCATGACCAGCGGACAGGCGCGGTTCCCGGTGGCACCGACGATGTTCCGCTTCGATCGTCACGAGAACAACGAGGGCGGCGTCTGGCTCAGCGAGCTCCTGCCACACACCGGGAGCGTGGCGAGCGAGATCTGCTTCATCAATTCGCTGCATACCTCGGCGATCAATCACGAGCCCGGCATCACGTTTTTCCAGACTGGCACCGAGCAGCCGGGGCGGCCGAGTTTTGGTGCATGGGTGAGCTACGGGCTCGGCAGCGCCAACCGCAACCTGCCGAGCTTCGTGGTCATGATCACGCAGGGGATCGGCAACATGCAGGCGCTAAGCGCACGCTTCTGGGGCAGCGGGTTCCTGCCGAGCGAGCACCAGGGCTGCAAGCTGCGGGCAGGCCGCGATGCCGTGCTGCACCTGCGCGATCCCGATGGGCTGACGCGCGACGATCGCCGTCAGATGCTTGATCTGGTCAGCGAGATCAACGCGCGCGAGTTCCAGGACAGCCTCGACCCCGAGGTCCAGGCGCGCATCGCGCAGCATGAGATGGCCTACCGCATGCAGATGTCGGTACCAGAACTGACTGACTTCAGCGACGAGAGCGAGGCCACGCTGGCGATGTACGGTCCAGATGTTCGAAAGCCGGGCTCGTTTGCTGCCAACTGCCTGATGGCGAGGCGGCTCTCGGAACGCGGCGTTCGGTTTGTGCAGCTGTACATGCGCGGTTGGGACCAGCACGGCAACTTGCCGGAAGAACTGCGGGCGCAGGCTGGGGCGGTTGACCAGCCGCAGGCAGCACTGATCAAGGACCTTCGCCAGCGTGGCTTGCTCGATGACACGCTGGTGCTCTGGGCGGGAGAGTTCGGTCGGACCGTGTACTGCCAGGGGGCACTGGCGCGCGAGAACTACGGACGCGACCACCATCCACGGTGCTTCACGGTGTGGCTCGCCGGCGGCGGCGTGAAGCCCGGCATCAGTTGGGGAAAGACCGATGAGTTCGGCTACAACGTTGTCGAGAACCCGGTGGAAGTCCACGACCTGCACGCGACCATGCTGCATCTGCTCGGGTTCGAGCACAAGCGACTGACCTTCCGTCACGAAGGGCGCGACTATCGCCTGACCGACGTGCACGGCAAGGT
>SYIB01000102.1 GCA_005798965.1 Planctomycetia bacterium | reverse complement strand
TCAGGTGCGATCGGCAGGTCGAAGAGCGCGCGCTCGTCCGTCGGCAGGGTGAGCAGGCCGTCGTAGCCCTCCCGATTGGCGCGCGAAACGTACTGGCGAGGTGCGTTGGCGGCCACGATCGCGGCGCCGTGCTCGCGAGCCAGGTCCAAGCATGGTTGGTAGAAGGCGACCCAGCTGTTGGGTTGCCCCGACCACGTCCTGCTGCCGGTCCTGTCGATCAGCTGGTCGGTCGTGAGTTCGCCCCGTGCCCAGCCATCGACGATCGGCTGCTCATGCCGCTCGAGCATCTCCAGGCAGAGTGCCGTGCGCGGCTCGCGCTCGAGCAGGCGTGCGTAGAGCGCTTGCTGCACCGCGTGCGCATCGGGGTTGTCGTGGTACTCGCCAAGCAGCACCACGTCCGCGCGGGCGGCGCGCCGGGCGGCTTCGGCGAGGTCGATCCGCTCACCAGTCGTTCCATCGCGGATCACGAGCGCCGCTGCCGCGCTGTCACGCTCCGCAGGGGTGAGCACGCGAGCGGCGCGCGGTGCAGCGCAGGCCGCCAAGAGGGACAGGACAACCGCAATCGCCGGGAGACGCATGGGCCTACGCTACGCTCGTGGGCTGCATGGAGGCAACAAGCGGGAGATCCCTTGCGCAGGAGCGCCCGCGATGAGCGTGCAGGTCGCCGCACTGCTCGGTGATGCCGGTGCGATCGCCCGGCGACTGCCTGGGTTCGAGCCGCGGCTGCAGCAGCTCCAGATGGCGTCGGCCGTCGAGGAGTGCCTTGCTCGAAGCGGCCGCCTGATGGTCGAGGCGGGTACCGGCACGGGCAAGAGCTTCGCCTACCTCGTGCCGGCGATCCAGAGAATCCTCTCGCACCGGGAGCGCGTGGTCGTCTGCACCAACACGATCGCCCTGCAGGAGCAGTTGATCGACAAGGACATCCCGCTGCTCAATGCGGTGATTCCCGATGAGTTCAGCGCGGTGCTGGTCAAGGGCCGCGGCAACTACGTGAGCCTGCGCCGGCTGCGGCTGGCGAGCGAGCGCGCCGACCGGCTGCTGGGCAGCGAGGAGGAGCGGCACTCGCTCGAGCTCATCGAGGACTGGGCGTACCGCACCACCGACGGCACGCGCAGCACGCTTCCACAGTTGCCGCGCGAACAGGTCTGGGAGCATGCGCAGTCCGATGCCGGCAACTGCCTCGGTCGCCGCTGCCCAAACCACGATGCGTGCTTCTACCAAGCCGCACGACGACGCATGGAGAACGGTGATCTCCTGGTCTGCAACCATGCGCTGTTTTTCAGCGATCTCGCGCTGCGCCGCATCGGCCGCGGGTTCCTGCCCGACTACCGGCACGTGATCCTTGATGAAGCGCACGCGATCGAGGAAGTCGCCTGCGAGCACTTCGGTGCACGGCTCTCCGAATCGCGCGTCGCGCATCTGCTTCGCACGCTCCACGATGCGCGCCAGCACCGCGGCGGGCTCTGGACCGTCCGCGTGCAGGACGGCGGCGAGGGCACGATCCAGCAGGCGATCCTCGCGGTCGATCGCTGCCGGGAGGCGAGCGAGGCGTTCTTCGGTGATCTCTGGCGGTGGCACCAAGCTGCCGGCGGGGCAGGTCGTGTCCGGGAGCCTGGCATCGTGGGCAATCCGCTCACCCCGGCGTTGTCAGAGCTTGCGGCACTGCTGGCGCTCGTGCGCGAACGCGCGTCGAGCGACGGTGACGCCGCCGAGGTCAATGCATGGCAGCAGCGCACCGCCGACATGGCGGTTGCGGCCGAGGCACTCATGGCACAGACGCTCGCCGGCTGCGTCTACTGGGTCGAGGCCGGCGGCCGCCGCAAGGCCCACGGTGGTGCCCGGCCGGACGTCGCCCTCGTGAGTGCGGCGGTCGATGTGGGGCCTGTCTTGCGCGAGAACCTCTTCGGGCGCGAGGTATCGGTGGTCATGACGAGCGCCACGCTGAGCACTCGCCCGGGCGACTTCCGTCACACCGCCGTCGCGCTCGGGTGCGACGATCCCACGACGCTGCAGGTCGGCAGTCCCTTCGACTACGCGAACCTCGTCGAGCTCTACCTCGATGTCTCGATGCCCGAGCCGTCGAGCCCGGCGTATGTCGAATCACTGGCCGATCGCGTGCTGCGCCATGTCGGCGAGACCGATGGCGGTGCGTTCGTGCTCTTCACGAGCATCGACACCATGCATCGCGTGGCCGAGCTCGCCTCGCACGAGCTGGTGTCGCGTGGGCATCCCCTTCATGTGCAGGGGCTCGGCGTCCCCAACCGGCTGCTCATCGAGCGCTTCCGCCAGGACGATCGCAGCGTGCTCTTCGGCGTGAGCAGCTTCTGGCAGGGAATCGATGTGCGCGGCCGCGCGCTGCGCAACGTGATCATCACGCGCCTGCCGTTCGAGGTCCCCGACTTGCCGCTGGTCCAGGCGCGGCAGGAGCTCGTGCAATCCCGGGGCGGCAACGCGTTCATGGATGACCAGCTGCCGCGAGCCATCCTGCGGTTCAAGCAGGGGTTCGGCAGGCTGGTCCGCAGTGCGACCGATTCAGGCCGGGTGGTCGTGCTCGATCCGCGCATCGTGACCAAGCGCTACGGTCGGCTGTTCCTCGATGCGCTTCCTGAGGGGCTTGAGCCGCGGATCATCCGTGCACCCGAGGAGGAGCGGTTCGACGAGGGCCCGTCGTACGACGGTCCGTCGTAGGACTGACACCGGCCGGGCGGTTCGTGCCCACAACGACACACGGGACGCCGCGAGCAGCGTCCCGCGTGCGGATGAACGCAGGTCGATGACCGCTTACTTCTTCGCGGCGTCGAGCTTTGCGAAGGCAGCCTGCGGATCGGCCTTGACCTTGGCGGCGCACTTGCCGCAGCAGGTCCGCACCAGGCGGCTGCCGATCACGGTGTCGACGGGGGAGTCACCGAGTTTCTCGCCGCTGATGACGCAGGTGTCCAGCGGGTAGCCCGGCTTCTGCGCCGCGACGACCTGATCCTGCACCTTCTTCACCCACGCGTCGGGGTTGGCCTGGACCTTCTTCACGCACTTGCCGCAGCAGAGGCGCACGAGCTGATTCTGCACCACGATGTTCTTGGCTTCCATCGCATCGGCGCCGCGCGGATCGGGGAGCTTGTCGTCGGGCATCACCACGCACGACGCATCGGGGTACCACTTCAGCTGCTCCTTGATCATGGCCTCGTCCACCTTCTTCAGGAAGGTCGCCTGGTCGGCCTTGAACTGTGCCGCGCACTTCGGGCAGCAGAACTTGATCTCACGGCCGTCGTTGGCCTTGTTCGAGGCATCCTCGACGACGATGGTGACGGCGCCCTCGCCGAGCCGCTCACCGCTCACGGGGCAGGTGGCGAGGCAATACGGGGACCCCTTCATGGTGGCCTCGGGTGCCCGGAATGCCAGGGTAGAGGCGACGAGGGCGGCGAACGACAGGATGGCGGTGGTCTTCATGGAGGCTCCTTGGGAAAAAGACTAGCCCGGACGGTGACGGCCGGGGGCGGATGGGCTACACTCCATCCGTTCATCCATATGGACGGATGAATCATTCGAACCCAGGAGTACCCGTGACCACTGCCACCGCCACGCCAACGACCAACCCCTTCCTCACCAGCACCCTCTCGACGACCGAGTTCCTGCCCTTCAAGGTCAAGGACCTGTCGGCAGACACTGTGCGCTTCGGCCGCAAGGAAATCGAGCTCGCCGAGGTGGAAATGCCCGGCCTCATGGCGCTGCGCGCCGAGTACAAGGGCAAGTTCCCCCTCAAGGGCGCGCGCATCATCGGCAGCCTG
>SYIB01000101.1 GCA_005798965.1 Planctomycetia bacterium | reverse complement strand
GAGCGGCACGAAGATCGGCTTGGTCGCCAAGGTGCTCCATGACGACACTGGCGCCGTGGCAAGCATGGCGATCACGCCTCGTCCTCTGGTCGAGAGCACCATCATGGGTGCCCCGTCATCCATGGTGAGGATCGGGGACAGAACCGTCGAAGGACCGTCGATCACGACTGATCGATTCACTTCGATCGGTGCGACCAGTTCCGTCAACTCCGACGCGATCAACTGTGTGATCGGACTTGTGGGTTGTTGTGGTTGGAGGCGCCGTGGAGGCTCATGATCCACATGGTCGCGACGGATGGTGACGCCGGGCCCCAACAAGGCGGCGCAGGGCACTTGCCAATCCACGAAGGTTTCGTCGGTCGGTGGGACGATCACCACCAGTGCACCTGATTCGCATGCCGAGGTGCACTCCGCCCAGCCTGCGACGTCGAGGAGTTCCGGCCGACAGATGATGATTGACGTGGATCCCTTCAAGGATCCTGTTCGAACATCAGACGGGTCCATGCGCCGATGCGGGAGGCCCATCCCGGCAATGGGTTCCAAGGCGCGCTCGAGCCATTGTGCGCTCGAGCCTTCGTCGACATCAAGCCGCTCGCGGTCGAGGATGAGTACGGGTTCCGCCGACACCGTCGAGATCGTGGCGGTCCGAAGGTCATCCGCTGGTTGACGATCCGGAGGGATCGTCGCCATCCACGCGTGCTCGGTGAGCGTTGGATCGACTGCCAGCGTCACGGTCGCCACGGCTCGCATCGATCCGGCGATGAAGACAGCTTCGGTTGCGGCGGATCGATCGGTCTGGACATCGGTCACGGTCACCGGAATGCTGTGGCGCGCTTGGTCGTGGCTCGGTCGCGTGACCACCACATCCACGGTGATGGAACCTGATGATTGTGGTCCGAGGGTCCGTTGCACCATCGACACAATCGCTGCCGTCCCTGCGTCATCAGAACCGACGTCCCGGATCTCGAGCATGGCTTTCGTTGCAGGCAGGACCTGGGCTTCGATATCGATTGCGCCGCGCGAGAATGAACTGGCAAGGATGATCCGTCCAGGCATCGCCATGCGACGCAGGGCATCATCTGCACGATCGACAGCTTGGCGCACACGCGATGGTTCATAGGTGGGTGCGAGTGTGTTGACGATGGCTGCCGCCCGATCTGGCTGCACGGCCTCGCTGGTGTGCTCGATGGTTCCTGAGGTCGTGAAGACCAGGACCAATGATCCGCTCGGCAAGGAGCGGATCGACTCCATGCAGGCTGCTCGGGCTGCCTCGAATGCTGTCTGGCCTGGTGTCGCGGGCGATGCAGCCGTTCGTGATGCGGCGCTGTTGTCCAGCACGACCGCCAGCGCGACGGGCTGGTTGAGCGAGATCGCCGTCACGGAGGCCGGACGCGCAATCGCCAGACCTATCAGGAGAAGCACAAGGCATCTCAGCACAAGCAGGATCCATCGCTCTACACGACGGGCACGCTGGCTCTGCTGCACCGCTCGCCGCAGAAGTTCCATCGCTGCCCACTCGATGGGTTTCTGGCGGCGGCGAAGGAAGAGGTGGATCAGGATCGGCAGCGCCATGGCGGCAGCACCTGCGACGGCCAGCCATGGACTGATGAACGTCATCGACGCCCCCTGGCGACCATGCCTTCGCGGCGCGACAACAAGGCAGCAAGCACCGGCCCGACCGACTCATGTGTATCGAAGACCTGGACGTCGTATCCGAACGCACGCGCCTGTCGGTCGATCCCCTGGAGATGGCGCTGGAGCTCTTCGAGGTAGGCCTTGCGAATCGTTCGGGTATCCACATCGAGGGCGTCCTCACCCTCGAGCCCCACAAACGGTGCCTCGACATCGAGGTCGAGCGCAAGTTCGCGGTGATCAAGCATGGTCAAGAGCATGGCATCGTGACCACGGTGGCGCAGTCGGGCGAGCGCGCTGCGCAGTCCCTCTGGATCGCCCAGGAAGTCGCTCAGGATCACGAAGAGCGTGCGGTGGGAGGTCTGGGCAAGGAGTTGGTTGATGCACGCCCCGGGCGAGAAGCGTGCCTCCACTGGCTCAGATGAGAGGCACCGCACGATCGATCGCCACTGGTCGCGCGTGGCGCTCTTGCGGACCGCCCCGCGCAGGCCATCGGCGCCGACTGCAACACCAACACGGTCGCGTTGGCTCAAGCAGAGGAACGCCAACGCCGCAGCGCTCGCTGTGGCGTGGTCGAACTTGGTCCACGCGCTGCGCCGCCGCGTGGCGTCGGTTCCACCCCATCCTTGCTTCACGCCAAGCGTGCCGAAGGACATGCTCGCTGATCCATCCACCAGGATCATCACGTCGAGGTTGGTCTCCTGGCGATACTCCTTGACGTAGAGCTTGTCGCTGCGCCCGAAGACCTTCCAGTCAAGGTGGCGGATGCTGTCACCCGCGGTGTACTGGCGATGCGCGGCGAATTCGACCGCCATACCCTGCTGCGGCGACTGGTGCATGCCGTTCATCACACCATCGGCGACCATCTTCGCTCGCAGCTCGAATGGCGCGAGCTGCGCCAAGGTCTCTGGCGAGAGGTATTGCTCGGCACGAAGGCCTTGGGTCGCCACGGCAGGGCTCACTGCACCGGCATGGTGCGATCAAGGCCCTTGGCCGTCACAGGATCGGTGGAATCGACAGGTACGGCATCGAGCAGTGATGCAATCACGTCATCACTCGTCACTCGGTCGGCCTGCGCGTTGAAGTTCGTCACGATGCGGTGCCGCAGGACCGGCAGGGCCACCGAGCGTATGTGGTGGACCATCACGTGCTGATCTCCCTCGAGAAGCGCCTTGGCCTTGGCGGCGAGCACCAGGAACTGGCTCGCGCGCGGTCCTGCGCCCCACGAGAGATAGTCCTTCACCATGGATGGGGCGGATGCGTCGCTGCCGCGCGTCGCGCGCACGATGCGGAGGGCATATGAAATGACGTGGTCTGGGATCGGCATCTCGCGCACGATCTCCTGCAGCGCCGTGCAGTCCTCGGCACTGAGCACACGCTTGGGTTCCGGTCGCGAGCGGCCGGTCGTGCGCCGGACAATCTCCAGTTCCTGCGCTTCGGTCGGGTAGCCGATCCGGATCAGGAACATGAACCGGTCCAGTTGCGCCTCAGGCAGGGGATAGGTGCCTTCCTGCTCGATTGGGTTCTGTGTGGCCAGCACAAAGAACGGGCGGGGCAGGCGATGGTTCGTGCCGCCCGATGTGACCTGGCCCTCTTGCATGGCTTCCAGCAGCGCGGCTTGGGTCTTCGGTGGGGTGCGGTTGATCTCGTCGGCAAGCACGATGTTGGCGAAGACGGGACCGCGCATGAAGCGCAGCTCGCGCGTTCCGGTGGCCTTGTCCTCCTGGATCACCTCGGTGCCGGTCACGTCGCTCGGCATCAAGTCTGGCGTGAACTGGATGCGCTTGAAGTCGAGCGAAAGCGTCTTGGCTAGCGAGCCGATGATCAGCGTCTTCGCCAGGCCAGGAACGCCCTCGACAAGCGCGTGCCCGCCACAGAGGATCGCCAGCAGGAGCTGTTGCACCACGTCATCCTGACCCACGATCGTTCCCGCCAGTTCCTGCCGGAGCGCCTCGTAGGCGCCCTTCACGGAGGCGGAACGCTCCAGCATGCTCGAACCGGTGATGCGCGATGCGGGAGAGTCCATGGATGGCCTTTCGTCGGGTCCGACGGACTCGCGGCTGGAGTCCGTAGCGGATGCGAAACTATACTTCGGCTGCGGCATTTCCCGCAGGTTTTCGCGTGCCGGAACTCCCAGAAGTCGAAGCGGTCGCCCGTGAGGT
>SYIB01000100.1 GCA_005798965.1 Planctomycetia bacterium | reverse complement strand
TGGCGATGTCGCGCTCGCTCGGAGCGATGTCATTGACCACGCGACTGCCGATCGAGATGGTGCCCTCGCTGATCTCCTCGAGGCCGGCGACCATGCGCAGGGTGGTGCTCTTGCCGCACCCCGACGGCCCGACGAGCACGATGAACTCACCGTGACGCACGTGCAGGTCCACGCCCTGCACCGCGCGCACGCCACCGGGATAGACCTTGCCGATCGACTTCAGGATGACCTCTGCCATGGTTGCCTTTCGTGTCAGCCCTTGACGGCGCCGCGGGCGAGTCCTTCGACGAACTGCCGCTGGGCCGCGATGAAGAGAAGGATGCAGGGGATCATGGTGACGAGGCTCGCCGCCATGAGCAGGTGCACATCGTCGAGCCCCCCGTACTGGTTGCGGAAGCTGTTCAGCGCGACCGCGAGCGTGGACTGCTCCTCGGCGTGCAGGTAGACGAGCGGCCCCATGAAGTCGTTCCATGTCCCGATGAAGGTGAAGACCGCGCAGATCGCCGTGACTGGGCGGCACAGCGGCAGGATCACCGTCCACCAGATGCCGAGCCAGCCGTGGCCATCGACCTTGGCGGCCTCGACCAGGCTCTCGGGCACCTGCAGGATGAACTGCCGGTACATGAAGATGAAGAACGCGTTGCCGAAGAACGCCGGCACCGCGAGCGGCAAGATCGTGTCGATCCAGCCCAGCCCGCGGAAGAGGAGGAAGAGCGGGATCAGCGTGACCTGCCCCGGCAGCATCATCGTGGCGAGCATCAGCGTGAAGAGTGCGCCGCGGCCACGCCAGCGCAGTCGCGCGAACGCGAAGCCCACGAGGCTGCTGCTGAGCACGGTGCCGATCACGACCAGCGTGGTGACGACGATCGAGTTCGCGAGGGCATTCACGAATCCGACCCACGGCTCGCTGCCCATCTCTGCGAGCGCCTCGGCGTAGTTGCCCCACTGCGGTTCGGCGGGCCACAGTGCGATGCCATCCTGGCCGGTCATGGCCGCGCCCGCGCGCTTGGGGGTCTCGAGGCTCACGACGACCATCCACCACAGCGGGAAGAGGAAGATGACCGAACCGGCTGCAAGCAGCGCGCTCTGGAACCAGGGGCGGAGCGACTTCATCGCGGCGCCCCCTCGTGGTGGACGAAGCGGGCGCTTGTGCGCATGAGCACGACCGTGAGCACGAGCACGATCGCCAGCAGAAGCCACGCCATCGCGCTCGCGTAGCCCATCTCGTAGAACTCGAACGCCTGGTTGTACAGGTACAGCACGTAAAAGCGCGTGAGGTTGTTCGGGTCGCCGCCAGTCATCACGAACGCTTGGGTGAAGACCTGGAAGCTGCCGATCACCGCCATGATCACGTTGAAGAGGATCACCGGGCTGAGCATCGGGAGCGTCACGCTGATGAAGCGGCGCAGCCGGCCCGCGCCATCGATCGAGGCGGCTTCGTGCAGATCGATCGGCACCTGCTGCAGCCCGGCGAGGTAGACCATCATGGTGCCGCCCATGAACCAGAAGCTCATGATGGCGAACGCAGGCGCGCCCCACACGGCGGCGTCTGCCTCGAACCATTCCGGCGGGACGAGGCCGGTCGGGCCCGCGCCGAACCACCCGAGCATGCGGTCCGCCCCGGCGATCACGCCGCTGAGCATGCGGTTCATGAGGCCGCCATCAGCATCGAACACCCAACGCCACAGCACGCTCACGCCGACCCCTGCAAGCACGCTCGGCAGGTACCACGCCGCGCGCCAGAGCGCGATGCCTCGGACCTTGAGGTTCATGAGCATGGCGGCGCCGAGGGCGATCGCCTGGCCCAGCGGCACGGCGATGAGGGCGTAGTACAGCGTGACCCGCAGCGACGTCCGCAGGCGCGCATCGTCGGTGAGCAGGCGCTCGTAGTTGGCCAGGCCTGCGAACTCCGCTTCCTCGAGCGTGCTCACGCCCTTCCAGCGGGCGAGCGAGAGCAGAAGGCTCATGATGACGGGGAACGCCATGAAGGCCAGAAAACCGATGACCCACGGCGAGGCGAGCAGCCAACCAGCGCGCTCCTCGCTGCGGTGCGCGCGAGAACCCTTCGATGAGCGCATCCACCAGACGAACCACGCTGCCGCGGCAGCAAGTGCCGCCATGCCCGCGATGGCCAGGCCGCGCCACGGCATCGGCGCGAGGTCGGCCTTGGCCAGCGGCGACTGGCTCTCGCTGCGCCAGTCTCGAAGGAAGGTGTCGATCGCTTCGCGCACGCTGATCGTTCCGGTCTTGAGCGCAGCATCCATGGTGCTCGCGAAGAGCGACTCGAACTGCGGATTGACCGGCCACTCGACGACCTGCGCGCGCTCGGCCGCGATCAGGTACCCCGCATCGTTGGCGGGTTCCTGCGTTGGATCGCTGAACTCGGGGCCCATCGCCGCTGCTTTGCGCGTGGGGATCGCCAGGCCGAGCTTGGCCAAGTCACGCTGGCTGCGGTCATCGGTCATCCATTTGACGAGCTTCCACGCCTCGTTGGGGTGCTTGCTGCGCGAGGCGATGCTCCACGAGACCGTGAGGACGATGTTTGAGGCCACGGTGCCGCGTGGGAGCGGACGGAAGTCCCAGCGGAAACCGCCGGGTTGGTCGGCGGCGGGGATCTTGCGGTAGCTCGGCACGACCCAGCGGCCGAAGGGCCCGGCCATGCCCACCTTGCCCGAGAGGAAGACGCTCGAGCCGGTGGCGATCTTGCTCTTTCCGCTCGTGAGCGTGTTGTCCTCGTCATGGCGCCAGGCGCGCAGGCGCTCGAACGCAGCGACGGCGCGGGGATCCTCGATCGTGATGTCGTCGAAGCCCTTGCCCTTCACATCCACGCCCTCGGTCATGAGGTACGCGCGCAGCATGGCGGCCCAGGTCACGAACTCGCTGCCGGTCGCATCGGGGAGTTGGCCGATCGCGCGGGCCGCCGCGAGAAACTCAGCCCAGGTCCAGTCGTCGCCCGGCACGGGCACGCCCGCACGCTCGAAGAGATCGAGGTTCAGGTAGAAGCCAACGGTCGTGAAGTCCTTGGGGATCCCGTAGACGGCACCCTTGCCGCTGGCCGTGCCGTCAAACCGGAAGGCATCGACGGTGGCGGGATAGAAGTCAGCGAGCTCGATGGCGGTGGGATCGTTCGCGGCACGGTCCGCTTCGAGGAATGGCTCGAGCGGGCGGATGAGTCCGATGTCGGCGAAGCTGGGAACGCGTTCGTTGCCGACGTAGAAGACATCCGGCGGCTCGCCGGCGGCGAGCATCGTCATCAACTTGGTGTAGAAGCTGCCGGCATCGCCCGGGTTGACACGGCGGACGCGGATGTCCGGATTGGCTTCTTCAAAGGCGCGCAGGCTCGCATCGACGATCTGGTCCTCTTCTTGGCCGCCGT
The DNA here is from genome assembly GCA_005798965.1 of Planctomycetia bacterium. GTDB lineage: Bacteria > Planctomycetota > Phycisphaerae > Phycisphaerales > SM1A02 > SYIB01. Next base: position 3,510 of record SYIB01000100.1, on the reverse strand, counting down.
CGCCGGACCAGTGCATGACAACCAGTTCAGTACGGCCATCGATGCCGCCTGATCGATTCCATTCACGCAGCGCAACGTGCAGGAAGGCCCAGCCGATGATGAGTCCGACGATGGCCATGGCCCCGCGGCGCAGCCATGAGCCAGGACTCGTGCGACCATCGCGGAGCATCGATCTAGTATAGGAAACCTGCATGTGTTCACGGCCGTTCATCATCGCCCTCTCGTGCGTGCTGGCGGTTCCGCCGTTCCCACCAGACGTGCCCATGGCCACGAGCGAGCTCGCTGCGCCGCGCCTGCCGCCCTCGATCGAGGCCGCGCGATCGACCGATGGCGTGTGGCAGGTCGAACTCTCGTATCGACCGCCCGCACCCATGGAGGCCGTGTCGGTGGCGGGGGACTTCAACCGCTGGAATGCGACGGCGGTCCCGATGCAGCGCGGCGCTGATGGCGTGTGGCGCACGCGCATCGGCGTGGATGGCACGGTGCGCTACAAGTTCGTGCAGACGCGTGGCGGCCGTACCGAGTGGATCGCCGATCCGGCGAACGCTGACCGCGAACCCGATGGCCATGGCGGCTTCAACTCGGTGCTGCGGCTGGGGGCGCACGCGGCACTCCAATCGGCGCGCGGGATGCCCGGCGATGGTCGCATCGAGAGCTCCGCGATCCTGCACGATGCACGCACCCCGATGGGAGCGTGCACCATGGCCGATGGCAGCATCCGCCTGCGTGTGCGCACCCTGGCGCACGATGTGGAGCGCGTGCGCGTGGCTGCCGATGGCGTGGACTGGATCGACCTCTCGCCCGAACCGACCCGCGGCGCATTCATGTGGTGGTCAGGCTGCCTGGCAGCGCCACGCGGAACGCCGTACACCTTTCTTCTCAGCGATGGAACCATGACCGTACGAGATCCCATGACGTATTCGCTGGCACCCGCGCCTGCCTTCACCACGCCCGAGTGGGCCAAGCACGCGATCTGGTACCAGGTCTTCCCGGAGCGTTTCCGCAACGGCGAGGCATCGAACGATCCGCAGCCCGCCCGGCCATGGCGCAGCGCTTGGTACGAGCCGAGCGAGTGGGAAGGGAAGGACGGACAGACCTTCTTCAACCACTTCGTGTTCTCGCGCAAGTACGGCGGTGACCTGCAAGGGCTGCGCTGGGCGCTGCCCTACCTGAAGTCGCTTGGGATCAACGCGATCTACCTCAACCCGATCTTCCAGGCACGCACGGCACACAAGTATGACGCCACCAACTACCTCCATGTCGACGAGCACTTCGGCGTGAAGGGGGACTACGCCATCGCCGAGGCGAAGGAGGATCTGCTCGACCCATCATCGTGGACGTGGACCCCGACGGATCGGCTGTTCCTCGAGTTCCTCAAGGAAGCCAAGGCGATGGGTATGCGCGTCATCATCGATGGCGTCTTCAACCACGTGGGCACCGAGCACCCGGCGTTCAAGGATGTGCAGGCCAAGGGCAAGGAGAGCCGATTCGCCGACTGGTTCGAGATCACGTCGTGGGAACCGTTCGTGTACCAGGGCTGGGCGGGCTTCGGCGAGTTGCCGGCCTTCCGCAAGGACAAGGATGGGCTGGCGAGCGCATCGCTGCGCAAGCACCTGATGGACTTGACGCGGCGGTGGATGGATCCCGATGGCGATGGCGATCCCAGCGATGGTGTCGACGGCTGGCGTCTGGACGTTCCGCAGGAAGTGCCGATCGGCTTCTGGCGCGAGTGGTGCGCGCATGTGCGGTCGATCAATCCGCAGGCCTACATCGTCGGCGAGATCTGGACCGTGGAGCCCGAGTGGGTCGATGGCCGCTGCTTCGATGCCCTGATGAACTACCCGTTCGCCAAGGCGGTGCTGCCATGGCTTGCCAAGGGCAAGGATGCCATCCCCGTGAGCGAGATGGACGGCAGGCTCGCGGAACTGCGGCGCTCGTACGCCGACCAGGTCACCTACGTCGCCCAGAATCTCTACGACAGCCACGACACCGATCGATTGGCGAGCATGCTGCTGAACCGCGATCTGGCGTTCAAGACCGGCAGCCGCGAGCAGGAGAACGCCGCCTATCTGGGGACGAAGCCCGGCGCCAGCGAATACGCGCTCATGCGGCTGGCGGCGCTGATCCAGATGACCCACCCGGGCGCGCCCATGATTTATTACGGCGATGAGGTCGGCATGTACGGCGCCGATGACCCCACGAATCGCAAGCCCATGCTGTGGAAGGACCTTGAGCCGTATGCGCTTGCCGAGGATGCTGTCGATGCGCAGCAGTTCAGCTGGTACCAGCGCGTGATTGCGCTGCGGCACGCCCATCCGGCCCTGCGCACGGGCTCGTTCACCACGGTGCTCGTGGATGACGAGCGGGACCTGTGGGGCTGGTTGCGCGAGGATGGATCGGAGCGGCTGCTGGTCATCGTGAATGGATCGGACCGGGTGCAAGGCGCCGCTCCCGATGCCGCGTTGGTCGAGCGCATGAAGGGCTTGTGGGACCTGGTCTTCGACAGCGATCCATCGGTTGATGGGCGCACGGTCGAGTCGATCTCGATCCCCGCCATCGGTGCGCGGGTCTGGAGGCAGACGCGATGAAGCCGTCGATCTTCGAGTCTCGCACGGGCGGTGTGCTGCTGCACCTGTCAAGTGTTCCGGGTGCGTTTGGCGTGGGCGACCTCGGACCTGGCGCGCACGATGCGCTCGGATGGATCGCTCGCACCGGCCTGACGTGGTGGCAGATGCTGCCGGTGGGGCCGATCGGTCCTGGCGACTCGCCATACGCGAGCACGAGCTCGTTTGCCGGCGAACCGCTCTTCATCTCGATCGATGGCCTGGTGCGTGATCGCTTGCTCCCGCGGTCGGCGCTGCGCGCGGCCCCCGCGCTCTCGCGCGGGTCGAGCCAGTATGCCGCGGCACGCTCGGCAAAGTGGCCGCACTTTGAGCAGGCGTTCGAGGCGTTCCGGCGCAAGGGGGGGCTGCGGTCGTCGTCGTTCAAGGCGTTCGAGCGGCGCCAGCGGTTCTGGCTGCCTGGCTGGCGCGCCTTCATGAAGGATGAGCAGGGGCTGCACGCCTTCCTGCAGTTTGCCTTCGATGCGCAGTGGTGCGAGCTCAAGCAGGCCGCTGCGGACAAGGGCATCCGGCTGCTGGGTGACGTGCCGATCTTCGTATCGCTTGATTCGGCCGATGTGCAGTCGAACCCGTCGCTCTTCCGGCTCGATCGCCGCGGGCGCCCGACGGTCGTGACCGGCGTGCCACCCGATTGCTTCAGCGCGGATGGCCAGCTGTGGGGTCATCCGCACTACCGCTGGAGCGAGCACCGTCGCACCGGGTACCGCTGGTGGATCGAGCGCGTGCGCGCAGCCGTCGAGCGGTTCGATGCCGTGCGCATCGACCACTTCATCGGGTTCTTCCATGCATACGAGATCCCGGGCTCGGCAACCACGGCACGGCAGGGGACATGGAAGCGTGCCCCCGGCCGAGCACTGCTCGGTGCGATGGAGCACGCGCTGGGCAGCCT
>SYIB01000099.1 GCA_005798965.1 Planctomycetia bacterium | reverse complement strand
GCTGAATTCATGCGGGTAGCGGTCGGCTGCCTGCTTCCAGAGGCCGCAGCGCACGAGCAGTTCCTCGACCCTCTGGCGGAGCTGGTCGCCGGTGGCCAGACCGTGCACCAACAATGGCTCGCCAATGATGTTGCCCACGCGCATGCGCGGGTTCAGGCTGCCGCCCGGATCCTGGAAGATGATCTGGATGCGCCGACGCAGCGTGCGCATGGCCTCTGGCGCGAGCGAAAAGATGTCCTGGCCATCGAAGTTCGCCTTGCCCCCCGTGGCGGGGATCAGTCGCAGCAGCGCGCGGCCGGCGGTGGTCTTCCCGCAGCCCGACTCGCCGACGAGCCCAAGCGTCTCGCCCCGGTTCAGGGTGAACGTCACCCCATCCACGGCCTTCACAAAGCCAACCGTCCGCTGCAGCAAGCCGCGACGGATCGGGAAGTGGACCTGGAGGTCCTTCACCTCGAGGATCGGTTGGGCCATGACCTGAAGCCTATCGCCTCGGTGCCTGCACCGGGATCGCAACGGTCTGTGGACGGCCATCGGGCAGCACCACGTTGAACTGCACCCGTCGGATGATGCCCGGGAAGGATCGCGACAGGATGCGATCGAGACGGGTGTAGAGGTCTGACTCGCCGAAGATGGCCTGGCCTTCGATCGCGATGATCACGGTGCCCTCAGGCAGCAGCTCTGCGGCCTCGGAGTCGTCCTTGACCGACTCGATCAGCACGCCACGCCGGTGCTGCACGCCCAGTGCCGCACAGGCATCCTCGGTCGCATTGGTGACTTCGAGCACGCCCGCCTTGCGCAAGGTCGCCAGCAGCGCGGCCGCATCGGCCTCCGCTGGGCGGCGACCGACCACGACCATCACCTCGCGCACCGTCGGCGGTGCGTCAGCGACAGGCGGCTCCCACAGGAGCAGTCGGGCCGATGACCCCGGGCGCTGCGTGGCAATCAGGCTGATGAGCGACTCGGTGGTCGCCACCGATCGGCCATTGATCTCGAGGATCACATCGCCCGGATCGATCCCCGCGCGCTCGGCGGCCTCGCCCACGCTGACGGCCATCACGACCAAGCCATCACGCTCGCACTGCTCGATGGCTGGTGGCAGGAACTCAGGCATGCCCTCAGGATTCCCGCCGGCGCGCGACAGTTGCAGCTGCAGCTCGCGCAGCGACGCCGTATTGACACCGAGGAAGCCCTGCTCGACCGCACCCTGATCCAGGATCTGTCCGACCACGCTCTCGATGATCTCCATCGGGATCGCCAGGCCGATCCCGCCGAACTGGCCCTGCCCAAGCATCGCACCGCGACCGGTGGCGATGGCCGTGTTCATGCCGATGACTCGGCCGAACACGTCGCAGAGGGGCCCGCCCGAATTGCCGGGATTGATGGCGGCATCGACCTGGATGAAGTTCTCGTAATCGATCGACGAGAGTCCCGCCGTGCGCCCGATCCCACTGACGACGCCCGCGCTCATCGAGAAGCGGAAGTCGAACGGCGAGCCGAAGGCGAACACCAGCTCGCCTTGCAGAGGCGTGCGCTGCGACCGTTCGGCGGCGATCAGGCCATCGCCCGAGGCCTGCAGCACGGCGATGTCGGTTCGCAGATCGAGCCCGACGATCTCGGCCGTGAGCACGGCCCCGCTGCTCGTCTGCACGGTGACGGTGCTCGACCCATCGACGACGTGAGCATTCGTCACCACGTGGCCTTCAAGGTCGTAGACCCAGCCGCTGCCGGTGCGCTGTCCACCTCGGCCATCGAGCACGCTCTCCACGAGCACCACGCTCGGCTCGACAACCTGCGCGAGCTCGCGCTGCGCCTCGCTGATCTCGGCCAGCACGTTGCGACGGCCAAGCACCTGCCGCGACTGTTCCGACTGCAGTGCCGCACGCTCATCCACCGTGCGCTGGGCAATGCGGGGCGTGGCCCACAGCACAAGCACGCAGCTCGCCGCGACCACGGCCGCAGGAGCAAGCGACGCGATCCGCGACATCATCCGCCCCTCGAACCCAGCGCCCGGCGGAACGCCTCGAGCTGGTCTGGTGGCATCACGATCGGGTGCTCGCCCAGTTCGTTGGCGGCGACGCGCGCGCACCAGGCGCGCCCGGCCTGGATGAGCCCCTCGCCGAGCCGGCATGCGGGCGTCGCGAAAGCAGGCTGCCAGTCAGTCATCCCCAGAAGATCATGCAGCACGACGACCTGCCCATGGCACGCCGGGCCGGCACCGCAGCCGATCACAGGCACGGTGGCTCGCTCGACGATCGCCTGCGTGACATCAGCGGGTGCAGCTTCCACCAGGAGCATCGAAGCCCCGGCATCGAGCATCGACTGGGCATCGTCCACGAGTGCCATCGCACCGTCGGCGCTGCGCCCCGCGGCGTAGTAACCCCCGTGCCGCTTCGCCTGCTGGGGCCTCGATCCAATGTGCGCCACGACCGGTATGCCGGCGCGCACCATGCCCGTGACGAGCGGCGCGAACGATCGATCCACCTCAAGCTTGACGAGGTCCGCCAGCCCTTCGGTCAGGAACCGGCCTGCGTTTCGAATTCCCTCGGCGTCCTCCGCCTGGTAGCTCATGAAGGGCATGTCGCCCATGACGACCGTGCTTGGTGCTCCGCGCTTCACGCCGGCAGTCAGGGCCAGCATCACGTCGAGCGGTGCGTGCACCGTGCTGGGAAGGCCGAGCACCACTTCCGCCGCGGTGTCACCCACCAGCAGCACATGCACGCCCGAGCGCTCGAGCCACCGTGCGGTCGTGGCGTCGTAGCAGGTCAGGCAGGCAAAGCGCTGCCCGGCGCGCACCATCCGAAGGAGGGTGCGGATCGTCACCGGCTGCCGTTCACCGGCCTCAGTCGAGGTCGTTTCGATCATGCGGGAAGTGTAGGGGCCAATGGCCCGATCACATCAACCGGCGGACCGGGTTCACGACCATCCCGTCGCGACCGAGCACCAGCACGTCGGCCACCTCGAGCGCCTCGCGGAAGCTGTCCTGTGCGGCCTCAAGGTCCCAGCATGGGCTGAAGACCTTGCCCTGCGCCAGATGCTCGAGCGTCGGGATCGCATCGCCGCAGACGAGCGTGGCGCTGGACGCATCAAGCACCAAGAGCCCCGCGCTGCCGGGCGTGACGCCGTACATCGGATAGAGATCGACTCCCTCGACCATGCGATCCTCGCAGTCTCGGCAGCGCGCCAGCACGGCCATCTCCGACTCGATGAGCCGGATCAGATCTCGATCTTCCGCCTCCTCGGCCTGCTCAAGGCTCTCACGAAGGCTCGACTGCGACGCCTCGCGTTCGCGCTCGGTGATCCACCACTCAGCCTTGTCGAATGCCGCGAGACCGCGTCGGCGCATGGGCTGGAAGCTCGTCAGGAAGACATCGGTGATGGCATCAGGCGGGTGGTTGGTGCGTTCCTGCATGCGCGGCAGGAGGACCTGCGGGGGAAGGCTCGGGTCCACGAGGATCCTGCGGCCCGCGGCCTCGATGAGCGTGGTCGTGGCGTGCGCGGCCCGTATGTCACCCTTCTCGCCCCAGAGCGGATGGCCTGACATGGCGCCGAGCGAGAGAACGCGAATGGTGGGAGCTGCCATGGTGGTCCTGCGGGAGTCGGCACGCCGGTCAGGCTGACATCAATCCTGGGCCTGCTCGGCACGCAGGCGTCCGAGCGGATTCGATGGGTCATCGAGCTTGGCACGAAGGGCCAGTTGCACGCGATCGGGCACGAACGGCGTGAGCGTGTCCATGCTGCCCCCGAACGCGGCGATCTGCCGGATCAGGCTGCTGCTCGCGTAGGCATACTTCTCGCTCGTGAGGATGAAGACCGTCTCGATGCCGGCGACCTGGCGATTGGTGATCGCCGCTTGGCATTCGGCATTGAGGTCTGTGACGTTGCGGATGCCGCGGATGATGGCGCTTGCCCCCACCTCGCGCGCGAAGTCGACCGTCAGACCGGTGTAGTGCGCCACGCGCACCGCGGCTCCGCGAGGGTGGGTCGCCACCAGTTCGCCGACGAGCTCGTTGAGCAGATCAACACGCTCCTCGAAGCTGAAGACGCCCGGCTTGTCGGGATTGTGGCCCACGGCGATGACGATCTCGTCGAACAGACCGCGCGCGCGCTGCAGGACATCGAGATGCCCGTAGGTGACCGGGTCGAAGGAGCCGGTAAAGACGGCCAGATGGTGTGCCACGTGCAGGAGTCTAGGGGTTTTCGCGCGGATCACAGAAAGATCGATCGTTGCGCTTGCGCCGCCTGCGCCTGGATTCGACCCTTCGTCCGCGGCGGGTGAAACCGCCGGCTGGGTCTCTCATGAGTCAGCCGGGAACGGAACACGGGCGTCGCATTTTCTTGACCCTGGATCGGCCTTGCTCGGTGTGTGCCTCCCCGAGCGAGGCCTTATCCATTGGCGCACTGTTGCGCCCCGGCGTCGAGGCGATTGCCGTCTCGCGCCATTCAGTCTGCCAACGACCCAAGGCCGGCCTGCTCAAGGATCAGCCTGAAGTTGTCGCTGAAGACGAAGTTGTGCTCAGGGAACTGCAAGCCGCTGCGGTTGGCATCGATGTGGCTGAACATCAAGCTGATCTCGCCGATGCGTTCCCAGGACCCCGTGCGATGATCGAGTACATCGATCAGCCCCATGGTGCTCGCGCCGGCGGCATCCATGCGCTCGATCGTGGCGTCGTAGCGGATCGTCTGCCCCGGGATCACCTCGCGGTCGATCCGGGCGTCGTTCACCTTGGCCAGGATGACCTTCTCACGGAAGCGGTTCACGCTCCCCACCAACACCCCCGCCGTCTGCGCCATGCCCTCGACCATGAGGCTCATGGGCATGACCGGGCACGCAGGACCATCCGGGCCCGCAGCGAAATGCTGGTGCAGATGCTCCTCGGCGAGACTCACGTTCTTGACCGCCACCATGCGGCGGTTGGGTTCGAACGTCGTGATCTGGTCGATCCACATCCATCGCATGGGTGGGTGTCCTGTGTTCGGCGAACGTACGAGACCGCGCCGCTGACTGCGTCCAAGAGCTCAAGACAGGGCTCGAGCCAAACCTCACGCCAGACCTCAACGGACCGAGCCGTGCGCGGTCGGGGGCTCAGTGGCCGAGCTTGCGGGCGACGAAGGTGCAGAGGCTCTTCACCGTGAAGAGCTCGCTGACGGCCTCGACGCGCCGGTCGGCATCGAACGAGGCAAAGTCCACGTGTGGCATCTTCTCCTTGAGGAGCGCCATGCCGGTATCGGTGAACTTGCCGTCCTTCACGAGGTCGGGGTTGGCCATCAGGTTCTCGGGGAAGAGTTCGCCCTGCCCGATCTTGAAGGGCTTCTCAGCCGTGGTGAAGGCCTTGTCCAACCGGAAGGTGATGTCCAGGAAGTCGATGCTCTCAGCGCCCAGATCCGTGGTGAGCACGGCATCGGGGGTCACATCGCCATCATCGACGCCCAGCGCATCGACCAGCACACCTTGGACCTTCCGGAAGATCTCGTCATTCGTCAACGCCACGTCAGGCCTCCCTCAGGGGGTCAATGCTCGGAACCGATCAATGAAGCGCTATCGGTCCTCACGCCCCGTTTGGTGCAGGAATTCGGACCGTTCGCATGATAAGCCGACCGGTGCACGCCGTGTCGGACGCGGCATCGCCCGGTCGAAGCACCGTCGCAACACCCTTGAGTTGCCAGCCGCCGTCGACCTCCTTGTCGAAGGTGACCTCCATGCGCAGCGTGTCCCCAGGCCGCACGAAGCTGCCGTACTTGAGCCCCTTGACCTGTCCGAGCACCACCCGGCCGCATCCGCGGCCTGCGAGCAGCTCTCGACCGGTCTGGACCAGCGCCTCGAGCATGAACACCCCAGGCAGCACCGGGAAGGTGGGAAAGTGATCCTGCAGGTACTCCTCGGCGATGGTCACGTTCTTGATCGCCACCACTCGGTCGGCGGATCGCTCGAGCACCTGATCGACAAGTCGGAAATGCATCGTCGGGGAAGGTAGCGAAAGCCACCAGTCTTGGCTCATCGGCAAGGGGTCCAAACGCCGATGAATCCCGTATGGCACGGACTTCGCCTATGGCTGTTGCACGCCCCACCGGGCGCGCTGTCCTCGACCTTCCCCCTGCCCCGCTCACGCGCAAGATCGGCTGGATCGCCGCCTTCGCCGCGTGGGTGCTCACGGCACTTGCCTTGGTGTCCTTTGACGCCGCCGATGCGCCTAGCCGCACCGTTGCGTCGTGGAACCAGCCACCGGCGAACCTGATGGGTGCCGTTGGTGCGATGGTCGCCCTCACGGTCTATGAAGCGTTCGGCTTCGGAGCATGGATCGCCATGATCCTGGGGGGCATCGCGCTCTGGGCCACCTTCACCGGCCGCGCGATCTCGCACCCGATGGTGCGCGTGGTGGGTGTGGTGATCGCCATGATCGCCTTCAGCGCCCTCCACGCGACATGGTTCCCGCGGCTCGGTTCGCTCGCAGGCGCGGAAGCAGGATTGATCCCGCAATGGTTCGCGCAGCAGTTCGTGGCACGGTTCAACGGCGTTGGCACGAGCCTGATCCTGCTGCTCGCGCTGGTGCTCGGTCTGATGGTGGCCGCCGACGAGCTGCTCGGCATGCTGCCCAAGGCCTTTGCGCGCGTGGGCGAGGCGCTTGAGCCGCTGTGGAAGACCGATTGGCGCGGCTTGATCGCGCGCGCTACCGCAAGGCCGCAGCCCGCGGTCGCCACGGTCAGCGGCACTGCGGCCGCCGTGAAGGATGAGCCCCAGGCTCGCCCGATGCGCCGCACGTCAAACGCTGCGGCCATCGACGCAGAACCCGACAACTCGGCCATCGCGGTCCTTGACGCTGAGGAGGTCGAAGCCGAGGAGGCTGAGGACGCCGAGCTCGAGTGCGACGAAGACGCCTTGTACGACGACGAGGCCTTGGAGGCCGACGCAGCCGATGAGGGTCCCGCCTCGCTGACGGAGGAAGAACTGCGCGAGCGCATGGCCCGCCTTCCCGTTC
>SYIB01000014.1 GCA_005798965.1 Planctomycetia bacterium | reverse complement strand
GCTACGTCCTCCTCACGCGAGGCACGCCGCTCCTGGTGCAGATCTTCCTCCTCTACTACTCGCTCCCCGCGCTGGGCGCCTGGCTGGGCATCCCCGAACTCCTGACGTGGAACAAGGTCGTCGTCGGCATCGTCTGCCTTGCGGCCAACTATGCCGCGTACGAGGCCGAGATCCACCGAGCGGCGCTCCAGGCCATCCCCCGCTCGCAATGGGATGCCGCAGGCGCGCTGGGATTCACCCGGTGGCAGACGCTGCGCTTCATCGTCGTCCCTCAGAGCTGGCGCCTGTCGCTGCCGGCGATCATCAACGACCTGAACAGCCTCATCAAGGATTCAAGCCTCGTGAGCATGATTGGCGTGCAGGAACTGCTCGCCGTCGCACTGGGCATCGGCAAGGCGAGCTTCGCCGTGCCGAGCATGCTCGTGGCCGCGGCGGCGTTCTACCTTGTCCTCAGCCTCCTGGCCGACTGGTTCGGACGTTCGCTTGAACGGCACGCGCGGGCCGTTCGTGCCTTGCCGGAGCCGATCTCACGATGAGCACGCCTGCCCTCGAAGCCCGCCAACTCCGCAAGCGATGGCCACAGTCGGGCCAGGTGCTCGATGGCTGCACGGTCCGCGTCGAACGCCGCACGGTGCACGCGCTGATCGGCGCCAGCGGCAGCGGCAAGAGCACGCTGCTGAGCTGCCTGGGGCTGCTGGAACGACCCGAGGCCGGTTCGATCCTCTTCGAGGGCGTGACGGCGACCGATGGACCGGTGGTCTCGAGTGACCCCAGTGTGCGCCGCTGCGTCGGCATGGTGTTTCAGGAACCGAATCTCTTCCCGCACCTCACGGCACTGGGCAACGTCTGGCTCGCGCCCCATCGCGTGCTCGGCCTCGGTCCCGAGGAGGCCCGTGAACGGGCACGCATGGCCCTCGATCGTGTGCACGCGCTTCATCTGGCCGACCGACGACCCGATGAACTCTCCGGCGGGGAACGGCAACGCGTGGCGATCGCGCGTGCACTCGCCATGGAGCCCAAGGTGCTCCTGTGCGATGAACCGACTTCCGCGCTCGACCCCATGCTCACGCGCGAAGTGATGGCCGTCCTTCGGGAGCTTGCTTTGGATGCAGGCACCACCATGGTGGTCGTCACGCATGACATGGACTTCGTCGCGGCAGCCGCGGACTCGGTCGACTTCCTGCATGCCGGACGCATCCGCGTCTCAGGATCGGCCGACATTCTGGGGACCCGTGGACTCGATGCCGAACTGGACAACTTCCTGCAGCGCTCCTGAACCGAACGCCAGCCTGAAGCCTGCGTAGACTCTGCATCATGGCCGTTGCGAATGACACGTCGCCGGGCGCTGCCCCGGCATGCTCCCCCTGCTCACGACTGGGCTTTGTCATCACGCGCCTGGCCGTGCCGGCGTGGATCACCGCAGGTGCCTTCACCAAGCTCGCCGAGAACGACCCACGCAACCTGCCCAAGCCCATCTTCGATCTCGTGCTTTCACTCGATGGCACCTTCGGCCTGCAGGGCGTGGCGTGGATGGACTTTGCGCTGCGTGCGATCTGCGGCACGGAGTTCATCATCGCCGGCATGATCCTCTGCATGCCGAGGATCGCTCGCCCCCTGGCCACGGCGGTGCTCGCGCTCTTCTGCCTGATCCTGCTCTGGCTGATCGGTACGGGGTGGGCCAAGGATGGCTTCGACGCCGTGCTCAAGGGTTCGTGCGGCTGCTTCGGCAAGTCGGGCATGAATCCGCTGTACATGCTGCTCATCGACGGAGCGCTGCTTGCTGGTGTGAGGCTCACGAACAGGGCCTGTGGCTCCAGCACGTGTTCCTGGACCGCTGGCGGCGGCCGCGCCGGGCTTGCAGCCGCCGTCGGCATGGCCGTGGCGTTCGGCATGCCGGCACGCACCGTGCAGCTGGAGGATCCGGCAGCGACCACGCCAACGACACCACCGGTCACACCGCCCGCCACGCCGTCTGTCACGCCGCCGGCCATCCCACCTTCGGTACCCGCGTCGGCGTGGCCCGCACGCCCGAGCCAGGTGCAGCCCTACTACCTGCCCGACTTCGCAACGTGGGTCGGCAAGCCGCTCGCATCGCAGCCTGAGATGGCTCTGCTCGACGCGCCCCCGCCGGCCACGATCTCCAGCGGCACATGGATCGTCATGCTCTACCGAGCCGATTGCGAGCACTGCCATGAGGTGCTCGAGGCGCACTTCGTCGGGGCACTCAAGCGCCCGGCACTGCTGATCGGCATCCCTGATCACGACCCCGCGAACGAGCAGCCCATGCCGTGCACCGAGTGCACCATTCGCACCTTCCTGAAGGGGCCAAACTACGTCGTGCAGACGCCGGTGGTCATGCGAATCAAGGACGGCACCGTCGAGGCCGTCTGCACCGATCACGAGGATGCCGCGAGCCTGGCCGAGGTTCTGGAGGGCGGGTCGTGAGCGATGCATCGTCGGGCGAGCGCTCCTTCGATCTTGACTACCGGGAAGGCCACATGCGGCTCGGCGTGGCGTTGCTGCTCGTTGCCGCGGCCGGTTTCCAGTGGAGCGGAGGCACTTCGTGGCTCCCGATGTGGCTGGGCAACATGGGACTGCGTTTCGGCCTCGACGGCGTTGACAGCCTGCGTGTCCTGATCGGGCTTGAACTCACGGGTGCTGGCCTGTGCCTGGCGCTTCGGCGCCTCGGGGCCAAGGTTGCCTGGGCCTGCGCCCTCATCGCGGCCTTCATCTCGCTCGCGGAGCTGGCAGCGCTCAACGCTCCCGGCGCAGTCACGGCCGGCTCGGGGGCATCGGCCATGGTGCTGCCGATCGTCGTTCTTGCGGTCGCCGTGCTGTTCTTGGTCGCCAAGCCCTCACCATCAGCCGCCGCGCCCCAGTCGGCGATCTCTGTGGTGGTCACCTCGATCATCGCGTTCACGGCCATGATGGGCACGGCCACGCGCCTGCCCATCGAGAACACCGTCAAGACCGAGGCGTTCGCGAACCAGGGACTGAAGGCCATCGACCTCGCCTTCGAATCCTGGAAGGGCCGGACCTTTGCCGATGCTGGAGTCGCGAAGCACCTGCCCCGCCTCACGGCGGAGACGCTCGAAGGCGATGCGATCGTGGTCTTCTACAACCCCAAGTGCGGACAGTGCCACGAGGTCTTCGACCGCTGGCTCGCCTCCGGCCGCAGCGAGAAGATCATCGCGGTCATGGTGCCTGCAGCCGACGGCGCCACCGAGGCCGCGGGCGATGGGGACATCGGCGACATCAAGTGCCCGACGTGCATTCGGCTTGAGCTGCCCAAGGGCCCGACGTGGCTCATCACCACGCCAAGCGTGGCTGTGCTCAAGGAGGGCGTGATCCGCTGCACCGCGGACAAGGACTTCACGTCGTGCCTGGGGGCCCCGCCCGCTCCGTGAACTGCGCCTCGCCCCCTTGGATCCGGAGTTCCCAGTCCGGACCAGCCTCGTACACACGCTCCTCAGGATCGTTGCGCAGCAGTTCCTCGGCCCAAAACCGGCTGTCGCCCCTTGCGCTCGGCGGCTGCATCAGTTGGATCAGGTAGGGAAGCACCTCGGGAATCGCGCGTTCCATTCCACCGAGCTCGAACCGGTAGTCCTTGCTCTCGGGGTCCGCACGCTGCGACATGCGCAGCGCATTGCCCATGCCATCGATCGCCTCGGCCGTATGGGCCACGTGGATCGCAGCCTTCGGCCACCGCTCGAGCAGGTGCGGCAGCACCCTGGTGCGCAGCATGCCGCGCGCCGAATCCGGGTCCTCATTGGATGCATCGTGGTGCCACGGCACGCCGAGTTCCTCGACGAACTCGACCAAGCGAGCCTTCGGGATGTCGAGCAGCGGGCGCATGAGCACCACGTCCTCGCTCAGACGACGGCTCCACCGCATGCCGCCGACGCCGAAACTCGCACCGCCCCGGCACAGCGACATCAACACGGTCTCGAGCTGGTCATCGGCGTGGTGCGCCGTCAGGACGGCCCCCATCCGCTCCTGCAGCACACACTCCGACAGAGCCTCATAGCGCAGGCGCCGCGCCACTGCCGCCAGGTTGCCGGGTTCCTCGGCCGGGTGCACGTCACGGCGCAAGAACGGCACCTTGAGCAGCTCGCAGTGAGCGCGAACCGTTTCGAGTTCGCGCTCAGCCTCAGGGCGAAGGTGGTGGTGCACGCAGCACGCAGCGATGCGTGAAGGGCAGCTCCCCCGCTCCTGCAGTGCCGCCATGATCGTGAGCAGCGCCATGCTGTCGGCACCGCCACTGACGGCCACCAAGCCATCGACCATGACGGCCGGATGGCGCGTGCACCACAGACGCAGGTTCCGCTCGACCTCGTGCGCGAGGGGATGACGACCAGCTCGAAGCAAAAGCGCGCCGCGGGGATCCACGGCGCGCATCGTAATGCTCAGGATCGTTCGGGGTCAGGCGACCGCTCGGACACGGCGCAGCGTGCGCGCGGCAGGTGCCGAGGCCTTCTTCGCGGCCGTAGGAGCACAGAGCGATTCCATGCTGTCCACGAGTTCGCGGGGCGTACGGGCGACCACATTGGCACCGATTTCCTCAGCCAGGCCGGGAACTCGGTTGAAGATGCCGCCCCCGCACACGATCTGCATGCCGGCGTGGCCGCCGTTGTTGCGGAACATGTCGATGAGCATGCGGAAACCGGGCGTGTCCTTGCCGCTGGCCGCCCAGAGCAGCAGCACCTGCGGCTTGCGGTTGGTGCACTCGAGGTAGATCTCGTCGTTCGCTACGCCCCCGCCGGCGAAGAAGACATCGAAGCCCGCTGCATCGAGCATGTCGGCTGCCATCTGGCTCGCAAGATCCATGCTCTCGTCGACGCCGCCGAAGATGCACACGCGCACGTCGCGGCGCGCACGGCGGGTGTAGTTGGCAGCGACCTGGTCCACGACCTGGCGCAGCGTGCGGATGGCGTAGTTGTGAGCGAGGGTCGTGAGCTGGTCGTTGCGGTAGTGCGCGAAGATCATCTCGAGCACCGGCCAGGCCACGTCATTCATCGCGCCCTCCGGCGTCAGGTCCGAGCAGAGCTCGTCGGCGAGCGTGCGGGCCGCCGTGCGGTCACCGGTGAGCAGCGTGTTGAAGAGGTTCTCGATGGCGATGTCAGTGTGCATGGTCAGGTCTCCTTCAGGGGTTCGTGGCAGGATTCGTCCTGCGCACCGTGTTCATCGGGAGGAACCGTCGACGCTTCACAGATCACCTCGTGCACGCCTCCATGTGCGATATTGGACGCCCCGAACCCCGTTCCCGGGGCTGGAGCGCGCCTAGACTGGCCGTTATGCGTCAGCACGAGACGGTCGATCCCGCCTGGACTGCCAACGACCTTGAGCGAAATCCCCACGTCGCGAGCGACAAGGCGATGCGCGTCCAGCGCATGTTCACGTCGATCGCCCACGCCTACGACCTGAACAATCGCCTCCACAGCTTCTGGCGTGACCAGGCATGGCGCCGTGCGGCGGTCCGCATGACCGAGCCTGTCCAAGGTGCGCGCGTGCTCGATTGCGCGTGCGGAACCGGCGACTTGACCGAGGCCTTCGCCAACGCCGGTGCGGCCACCGTCACGGGTCTCGACTACACCGCGGCAATGCTCGATCTGGCGAGAGCCAAGTCCACCGATGGCCGCCGCCTTTCCGTGTGCCCCGACTACGTGCATGGCGATGCCCAGTCGCTGCCATGGCCCGATGCGAGCTTCGACATCGTGTCGATCGCCTTCGGCATCCGCAACGTCGACGACACGCTGAAGGCGCTGAAGGAGTTCCACCGCGTGCTCACACCGGGTGGACGCCTCGTGGTGCTTGAGTTCGGCGAGCCGGGTTTCGCGCCGTTGCAGTGGTTCAACCGGCTCTACACCCACCACATCATGCCGCTCACGGCAAGCCTGATCGCTCGTGATCGAAGCGGTGCGTATCGATACCTCCCACGGAGCGTCGAGACCTACCTGAGCCCCGAGCGCCTGCGCACGCAGGTGGCGGAAGCTGGCTTCGTCGACATTCGCCAGAAGCGAATGACCTTCGGCGTCTGCGTGAGCACGCTGGGCATCAAGCGCTGACGGCAACGGGTCACCTCGGCCCTTGGATCCTCTCAGTCGGCAGCGAACCTCGTCGGCCGGGGGCCGGCGGCACGATCACGCACCGTAGACTCCCACCCACGGAGATCCACCGATGACGCAGCTGCCAGGCCAATCCTTCCCGCCACCGCCAGCCATGCACGGCGAACCACGCTCGATCATCGTGCGCAGTTCGATCACGCGCGGCGCCATCGGCGTCATGGTCGGTCTCCTCGCCACCGTGCTCATCTTCGGCTTTGGGCTCTTGATCGGCTTCGGCGGCGGTGCCGCGGCCGTCTCGGGCGGTCTGCGCCTGGAGCGCAGCGAACTCCGCGCGGGATTCCGCGGCGAGATCCTCGTGGTGCCGGTCGAAGGCGGCATCGATGATGCCATGGCTCGATTCATCGCCGAGTGCGCTCGCGAGATCGATGCCGGCAACGCACCCGATGCGATCATTCTCCGTGTCGACTCCGGTGGCGGCGGCGTGTCGCCAAGCGATCGCATCTGGAAGGTCGTGCAGGATTGGCAGACCAAGGGCATCCCGGTCGTCGCGAGCTTCGGCGGCACGGCGGCCAGCGGCGGCTACTACGTCGCCTGCAGCTGCGATCAGATCGTTGCCGAGCCCACCTGCATCACGGGCTCGATCGGCGTGATCGCGCAGATGTTCACGCTGCAGGGCCTGACCGACAAGGTGGGCATCACGCCCATGACCATTGTGGCCTCAGGCAGCCCGCGCAAGGATGTGGCCAACGACATGTTCCGTACGTGGACCGACAAGGACCACGAGGTCGTGCAGGGCATCCTCGACGATGCATACGCCACCTTCACCAAGCGGGTGCTCGATGGCCGCGCGATCCAGTTCAGCGACCTCGATGATGTGCAGCAGGTCGCCGATGGCTCGGTCTACACGGCGCAGAAGGCCCTCGATGCCGGGCTCGTCGACTCGATCGGTTACCTCGAAGATGCCATCGCGGTAGCCGAGTCGCTGGCGGGCCTCACCCCGGGCGGCGCCGCGGTTTCCCGCCTCTCGCGTCCGACGGGCCTCCTCGACAATCCGTTCGGCGCCAGCGCGTCATCGGGCGGCGCAGCCCTGGGCCAGCTTGGCCAGCGCGACCTGCGCGACCTTGCGGCGGAGCTCGCGCAGCCGCGGGTGATGTACCAACTGCACTGGTGAACCATGCATGCGTTGCGGGGGGCCATCGACGCGCTGCGGGCGCAGCGGCGTGCCCGCGCGCGCCAGGAGCTGTGCGTGCGTGGCGAAGCGTTCGCCGCTCGGCACCTTGCCGACCTCGGGTACACCGAGCTCGCCCGCAACCTTCGCATCGGGCATGATGAGGCCGACCTCGTCATGCTGTCGCCGTGCGGCCGAACGGTCATCGTGGTTGAAGTGAAGACGCGCTCCGATCCCGGCGCCCGCCCCGAGGAACGGATCGACCACGGCAAGCGTGCCAGCCTCACGCGACTGGCGCGGACTCTCGCCGAGCAACCTGCTCTCCGATCGCTGCTGGTCCGTTTTGACGTCGTGGCGATCGTGCTCGCGCCTGGCCTTGAGCCGGAACTGCGCCACTTCATCGATGCTTGGGAGCCGTCAATCGCCTGATGCTGGGCCATCGGCGTCCGGCACGCCGAACGCGCCTGCCCCGCGGCGGCCCGTCAGGCGCCGGGCACGTACCGCTGCACCGCAATCGACTGCAGCCGCACGCGCATCTGGTCGATGTCGGCGGCCACCCATCGGTCACGCAGCCCCTTCAGGTACCGCGACTGCTCGACCATGCGGCGGCGGCCGGCGATCTCAGCACGCAGCATGAGCTGCACACCGGGGTCATAGATCGATGCCGCCGCGCGGCTGTCACGCGCCATGATCGCGTACCAGGTGACCGAGTCGCCCTTGGTCACTTCCTTCGAGGCGCTGCCAACGGGAAGATCCTTGAGCAGGGCCTTGAGCTCATCGTTGAGGTCGGTCGCGGCGATGTCCGCCACCGGGAAATCGCGCCAGGCGCCATCGTCCTTCACGCTGAGCTCGCGTGCGACCTCGGCGAAGGTCTTGCCCGCGGCGAACGACTCGCGCGCCTTGGTGAGATTCTCTGCATCCGCCGTTCGCAGGGCGATGCGCCCGACGATGGTCCGCGACTGCGCCGCGAAGCGCTCGGCGTTCTTCGAATACTCGCGCTCCACATCGCGCCAGCTCACGATGATGCGCTTGTCCACGCGCCCGCGGAGCAACTCGCCGGCCAGGATCTCGTCGCGTCGACGCGACATGAACTCATCGAGGCCGATGCCGAGTTCCTCCATGAGCGCGTTGGTCGCGCTGGCGTTGCTGCCACCGAGCTCGGCCACGGTCTTCTCGCGCATGTCCTTCAGGAACGCGAAGAGCCCCTGCTGCATCTCGGGCGTGAGGCCGGCCTCAGCCTCGGCGATGACGAGCTCGTTGTTGATGAGCTGGTCGAAGCGTTCGGCCACGATCCGGCTGATTTCCTTGGCCGCAGGCTCGCGCGGCATCTCGGCCACGGTGCGCAGCAAACGGTCCTCGAGCGGAGCCAGGAACTCGCTGGCGAAGATCGGCCGGCCGTTCACTTGGCCCACCAGGCCATCGACCACCCAGCGCTGCCCCACCACCACGCTTTCGGCGCGGGCCCCACCGATCGATGCCTTCACGATGTTGCCGGCGTCATCCTTCACGGCAACGGCCTCGAT
>SYIB01000098.1 GCA_005798965.1 Planctomycetia bacterium | reverse complement strand
ATCCCTCGGCGCCGTAGATGTCGCCAAATGATCCATCCGGCCCCGCGCTCACGAAGCGGATGCGGCGATCACGGCACGACCCGAAGATGCGCTCGTCGGGCGTCTGCTCCGTGCCGTCGGCGTCAGGAGCGCCGGACGCGGCCGCAGTCACGCCGCGCAGGTAGAGGCCACCTGAGATGAACTGGCCGGCATCCGTCGTCGACAGCCCCGTGCCGTTGCGCCACGGCCGCCCCGGGAAGCAGACGCCGATGCGGAAGCCCCAGGCATCGAGCACCAGCGGAACGTTGCCGTTGCCGCTTGGCATGCGGTTGGGATTGGTGGCGACTTGCGAGATGTTGCCCCAGTTGGTCGGCAGGCCAGGGTCACCGGTGCGCCAGCGGCGGGAATAGGTCTCCGGGATCTTCGACACGATGTCACGGGTGCGCTCGTTCTCACCAAAGCGCTGCATGAGCACGCAGGACATCCACGCTCCCCCGCAGTCCTCCTCATACACGTCGCGTGCCGGCACGCCGGGCAGGCCCGGCTCCGCCTTGGGTCCGTAGTTGAGCGGCCGGCCGAGCGCGTGCTCCCACTCCAAGGTCGCCTGCTCCAGCAGGCGCATCACGTTTTCCGTCTCACGGCGCTCGTTGGCCGCGAGCACGGAACCCGACACGGCGAGCACCAGCGCCGCCAGCAGAAGGATCACGCCGAGCACGATGACGATCTCGAGCAGGCTGAAGGCACGCCCCGATGCCGTACGCATGCGCACCGCCCGTGGCGAGGCACCGCGGCAAAGGCCCATCGATCCGCTCGAATCGACGCTGGTCCACGCGTTCATGGCCCCACCTCCACGATGTTGTCTGTGTTGTAGCCCTGCGCGTCCACGCGCTGGTTGGGATCCCACGACTTGTCTGGTCCGTAGGAGAGCAGCGCGAACTCGGCCGATTGCAGCGCTCGGCTGGTGCTGGTGTCGCTGCCACCATCGGCGATGCCCTCGACGTCCGTCCCTTGCTCGAAGCTCTGCGGCCGCAGTGCGAAAAAGTCGCCGCAGGTGAACCCCGTCGCCACGGACGAACAGTCGGGCATGGTGTACGGCCTTCGGTAGTACCGGATCGGCCGCCCCCAGTAATCGACGAGGCACTTGGGCAGCGCGTCGAAGTTTGGATCCTCCGTGGCGCGCACGATGGTCGGCTCGCCGGTCGTCGCGTTGTAATCCGTGATGCCGCCGAGAAGGACCGAGTCCTTCAACTCAAGGTACGGGCCGATGGCTTTCCCCCTGAAGACCGGATGGTCGGCATTCGGATTGCCGATGCCAACGGTGCGAGCCCCGAAACTCCCGAGCGCAAAGCTCTGCTGGCGCGGAGAGACATACGCCCCCCACACCCCATCGCGCCCCGGGTGGCGAATGCCCAAGGGTGGCTTCTCAAGTCCACCGTTCGCCCCGGCAGCAGCCGATGCCTCGAACCCGTACCCATCCGCCGTCCGCGATCCGTACCCAAGCAGGTACTCCGGGAGGCTTGTGAACGAATTCCACTGCTGGATGGCCAGATTGCTGGTTGAGCCGCTGACCGCACCGGGCGGCACGAGCAGGTCGCGGCCGAACCCCAGCTGCCCCACCGGCTGCGATCCGTTGCCGCTGCCACGCCCAAGCACCGGCGGGTAGTAGCCCACGTCGGTCTTGAAGCTCACCAACGCACGGTTGATCGACGACATGAGCGTCTTGGTCTGCGCGATCTGCGCCGCCCGCGCAGCCTGCTGCAGCCCCACCAGGAGCAAGCCCAGCAGCAGGATGATGATCGCCACGGTCACGAGCAGCTCGATGATCGTGAAGGCACGCACCCGTAGCTGGGATGCATCGCGCATCGTCACTTGCTGCTCCCGCCCGAGACGCTCTCGATCATGGCCACCAGCGGCAGGAAGAGCGCAAGCACGATCGTGCCGACGATGCCACCGAGGATGACCACCATGAACGGTTCCAGGAGGCTCAGGAGGCTCGCCACCGCGACGTCGACCTCTTCGTCGTAGTTGTCGGCGATCTTCATGAGCATCAGGTCGAGGTCCCCGGTCTCCTCACCGACGTCGATCATGTTCACCACGATCGAGTCGCAGACCTTGCTCTCGCGCAGGGGGCCTGCGAAGCTCTCGCCTTCCTTGATCGAGTCGTGGACCTTGGTCAGGGCCTTTTCGTAGATGTAGTTGCCGCTCGTGTCGCGGGTGATCAGGATGGCGTCGAGGATCGGCACGCCTGCTGCCACCAGCGTGCCCAGCGTCCTCGTGAAGCGTGCGACTGCGGTCTTTCTGATCAAGGTGCCGATCACCGGCAGTTTCGCCGCGATGATGTCGGTCCCTGCCTTCCCGAACTGAGTCTTCCGCAGCAGCTTGAAGAACATGAAGATGATCACGGGACTGAAGATGATCCAGACCACGCCCGGCACCTGCTGGCCCGGCTCCTGCCCTGCCACCCACTTGCTGGCGTTGATCAGGAAGATCGTCAGGCCGGGGAGCTTCACATCGAAGTCGTTGAAGATCTCCTGGAACTTCGGGATGACGAAGTACATGATCCCGGTCACGATCGCCACGGCGATCGAGATGACGACCACCGGGTAGATCATCGCGCCCTTGATGCGCCGCTTCAGGCGCTCGCCCTTCTCCATGAACTCGGCCAGGCGCTGCAGGATGACGTCGAGCACACCGCCGACCTCGCCGGCGGCGACCATCTTCACGTATAGCCGGCTGAACACCTTCTGATGCTTACCCATCGCGTTGGAGAGCGTCTCGCCGCCCTCTACGTCCGTGCACACATCCTCGAGCGTGTTCTTGAGCCTTCCAGACTTCTGCTGCGTCTCGAGGATCTTGAGGCTGCGCAGCAGCGGAAGGCCCGCATCCTGCAGGGTGCTGAGCTGGCGGGTGAACATGGTCAGGTTCTTCGTGCTCACGCCACCGATCGACAGGCTGAAACCCTTCTTCTTCTTCTTCCCTGCCGCCTCGGTCGCGGTGGTCGGTCCGCCCTTGGTCTTCTGCTCGCGGACGCTGGTCGGGAACACTCCCTGCTGGCGCAGCTGGGCGAGTGCATCGTCGGAGGTCTTCGCCTCCAAGGTGCCCTTGGCCTGCTTGCCTTGGGGAGTCATGGCTTCGTATGCAAAGGTCGGCATGCTCGGTCCTTTCAGTCCCGGCCGCTGCGGGCCAGGTCTTGCATCAGGGATCGCTCGTCAGCAGTGTTCCATCACTCGTCGTTCATCGTCTCACGGATGACTTCGTCGATCGTGGTCTGGCCTTCGTAGATGCCCAGCAGCCCGCTCTCGCGGAGCGTGCGCATGCCGCGCTTGCGGCACTCGGCGCGGAGCACCGCGGTGCTCGCCTGCTGCATGACCATCTCGCGAAGATCGTCATCCATCACCATGATCTCATAGAGCGCCATGCGGCCCTTGTATCCAGCCTTGCGGCAGGCGTCGCAGCCACGACCTCGGTAGAAGTTGCGACCACCCAGGTCAGCCAGGCGCATGCCAAGTTCCATGGCAAGCGCATCGTTGGGAGCGAACTCCTCCTTGCACGACTGGCAGATGCGGCGAACCAGGCGCTGCGCTACGACCGCCTCGAGCGTGGCAGTAAGCAGGAAGCTCTCGACGCCGAGATCCAGGAGACGCAGGATCGAGCTCGGTGCATCGTTGGTGTGTAGCGTGCTGAACACCAAGTGACCGGTGAGGCTTGCCTGGATCGCGATCTGCGCTGTCTCGAGATCGCGGATTTCTCCGACGAGGATCACATCTGGGTCCTGGCGGAGGAAGCTTCGCAGGAGCTTGGCAAACGTCAGTTCCTGATCATGGTTCACGCCGCACTGGATGAGCCCGTCGATGTCGTACTCGACCGGGTCCTCGGCGGTCAGGATCTTGATCGAAGGTTCGTTGATCGTCTGCAGCGCCGCATAGAGCGTGGTGGTCTTTCCCGAGCCGGTCGGTCCCGTGACGAGCACGATGCCGTTGGGCTTGTTGATCAGGACCTCCATCCTCGCACGGTCGTCATCGCGCAGGCCGACGCGGTCGAGCGAGAGCTGCACATTGCCGCGGTCGAGCACACGCATGACGACGCTCTCCCCATGGACGGTGGGAAGCACGGCGACACGGAGATCGATGGGGTTCAAGCCGTCGAGCGTCAGTTCGACGCGGCCATCCTGCGGGAGGCGGCGCTCGGCGATGTTGAGCTTGGCCAGCACCTTGACGCGCGACACGATGGCCATGGCAAGTTCCTTGGGCGGCGGCGTGAGTTCGTACAGCACACCGTCGATGCGATAACGCACCCGGAACTCATCCTCGAACGGCTCCATGTGGATGTCACTCGCCTTGTCCTTGATGGCGTCCACGAGGTATCCGCTCACGAGACCCACGATCGAGTTGTCGTTGGCTGCGGCTTCGGTAGTCGACAGATCAAGGCTGTCGCCGCGGCCGGCT
>SYIB01000097.1 GCA_005798965.1 Planctomycetia bacterium | reverse complement strand
GCTGGCACAAGGCTTGCCCAAGCAGGTGCACCACTGGCGACAGGATCGGCACGAGGTGGACTTCATCGTGCCCGGTCCGCGGGGCAGCGCCGATGCCATCGAGTGCAAGTGGTCGCCGGATCGATTCGATCCAACCGGCATGCGAGCGTTCCGCGCGCTTCATCCTGCTGGGCGCAACTTCGTCGTCAGTCCCAATGTCCCGCACCCGCACACGCGCACATTCAAGGACCTCACGGTCACGATCACCGACCTGAGCCACCTGCCCTTCCATCCGCCCGGCGCGGAATGAGTCCTCGCCAGTCAGCCAGCGCTTCGATCTACACTCGCGGCATGATCCAACGCCTTGGCATCGTTGCCTGTGCGCTCGCCCTCGCCGCCGGGTGCGAGCGATCGAACCGGATCGCGGTGATCTTCGACGAGACCGGCTCGCAAGCCGCGCTCGGCACGCCCGCGTGGAAGGGCGCGCAGCTCGCGCTGCAGGCGCCACCGCCGGCCTGGGTCCTGGAGCAGGACATCGCGTGGGCGCCGGATGATCCCGCGAGCCGAAGCATGAGCGGGGGCTGGTCGACCTCGAGCAACCATGGCGCCGCCCGCGTCTTCAGTCGATGGCAGTCAGCAGCAGTCGATCGCGCCGACTCGCGCTCAAGCACCTCGACGGCAGCGGTCGTGGGCGAGCGACTTCGCCGCGAGGGAGCGTCGATCGGACTTGGATTCACCGACTCGGACATCGCGGCTGCTGGCATCCGCGCGTTCCTCTCGGCCAACGCCAAGGATCCCCCGTGCGCGGCACCATTCGTGATCGTGGGCGCGACCGATCCGAAGCTGCCCGAACTGGGGCATTGGCCTGCGAGCACCTTCCTTGCCTGCTTCACCGATGATGCGCAGGCCGTGGCGGCAGCGCAGTACATGGTCGAGCGCTGGGGCAAGCGCGTGGTCATGGTGATCGACCCGCACTACGACTACACGCGCACGATCGGCGGCTTCGTGGAGAAGGCCGTGCCGGCGTTCGGTGGCACCGTCACGCTGTCGGTCAGCGCTCGATCCACGCAGCTCAAGCAGCAGCTCGAGGCTGCGGCGAGCAAGGGCGTCGATGCGGTGTTCCTTGCGCTTGAACCCGATCTGGTTACGACCGTGCTCCCCGCCGTGCGAGCGGCTCTGCCGGGCGTGCGCTGCATGGGCGGCGACGGACTCGATTTCACTGGCCTCGACACGCTGCTCGATGGTGCGACCGATGGCGTGGCGTTCTGTGCCCATGCCTGGTTCGGCGAGGGTGCCAGCGAAGCGGCGCACCGATTCGCGCAGGACTACACGGCGGCCTTCGGCGAGGCCCCCACGGGCTTTTCGGCACTCGGCTACGACGCAGCGATGCTCGTGAAGTTCGCGCACGCGCGTGCGCCCAAGGTGTCGACTCGCTCCTACCCCAACCAGAGCGGCCCGACCTCGGGGATCCGCCCCCCCGGTTGTGCCGCCACGATGACCGCGGAACTGGCTTCGATTCGCGGCTATCCCGGCGTGAGCGGCACGATTTCATTTGCCGACGGCCCGATCCCTGAGAAGGACGTGTGGATCGTGGAGCTCAAGAAGGGCCAGCGCACGTTGGGCGCTGCGATCCGCCCCGACCGCCGCAAGGCGCGGTGAGTCACGCGCGCGCGCAACGAGCGCACGCTGGATCCACGCACGGCTCGACATGGGCCGTGGCCGTGCCGGGCAGGAGCGATTCGAGCTCATCCTCGGCGTGCTTCGCGATGGCGTGTGCCGCTGCGATGTCGAACGACGCGGGCAGCTGCACATGGAAATCGATCCAGTGCTCGCGCCCAACGTGGCGGTGACGGATCTTGTGGAACGAGCACAGTTGATCGGCTCCGGCCGAAGGCTGCGTGCGACGCGTGAGCACATCCCGGATCAGCCGTGCATCAGCCGCATCGCTTTCATCAAGGAGCAGGCCCATCGCCTCGCGGACGAGCCGAATCCCGGCCACGAGCGCACCGATGCCCAGGGCGATCGCACCGATCGCATCCCAGACGGGCTGCCCTGTCCACGCCACCAGCAGCAGTGCGACGATGCCGATCAACGTCGACCCCGCATCCGTCAGCAGGTGCACCCCGCCGGCACGCAACACGATCGATCCGTGGCGTGCACCATGCCGCATCAGCCAGAGGCCCATCAGGGCGTTGGCCACCGCCGTCCCGCCGGCGAGCCAGAGGCCGCGGCCGATCATGCCGGTCTCGAGCGTGGGCGCGAACAACCCTTCGACACCTCGGATCGCGATCGCGGCGGCAGCCAGCACGACCATGCCGCCCTCGAAGGCAGCCGTCACGAACTCGATGCGACCATGACCATACGGGTGCGTTTCGTCGGCCGGCCGGGCGGCCCACGCCAGGCTGCCCAGCGCCATGCCCCCTGCGATCACGTTCACGATGCTCTCGACTGCGTCCGACCAGAGCGCGGTCGATCGCGTGAACCACCAGGCTGCGGCCTTCACGGCGAGGATGACGATCGCCAGCGCAAACGTCCACGCCGCGAGGGTTCGCTCGCGACGGCGCTGATCGACCGTGCTGGCATCAACTCGCTGCATCGAGGCGGGTTGTACCGCGAATCCGCTCCACGGTCGACGGATGGCATCCCGAATCGCCCGCCATCTAGACTCCGGAAGTGATCGCTCCCGATCGACGATGCTCACCGAGCCGGCACCGACGTGATCCATGGCGCGTGCGCCTGGAGGGCCACTGCGCATGAGCAAGCGCCCCACCACGAATCGTCGGCCCCCTGCCGTCACGGCCGGCGCACCGGTCAAGCTTTTGAGCGGCGGCAACCCGCAGATCGCGAAATCCGACGGTCATACGCCGGTGCTGGCGTACATCGCGGCGATGCCGGAGTGGAAGCGCGCCGTCGGCGAGCGGATCGACCAACTCATCGCCGACGAGTTGCCCGAGGTGGAGCGCGCCGTGAAATGGAACTCGCCACTGTGGGGCCGGCCGGGACACGGCTGGTTCGTGGGACTGCACTGCTTCAAGG
The DNA here is from genome assembly GCA_005798965.1 of Planctomycetia bacterium. Lineage (GTDB taxonomy): Bacteria > Planctomycetota > Phycisphaerae > Phycisphaerales > SM1A02 > SYIB01. Next base: position 3,848 of record SYIB01000097.1, on the reverse strand, counting down.
CGTACATCAAGCTTGCGTTCTTCAAGGGTGCTTCCCTCAAGCCGCCGCCACCGGTCGCGGCTGCCGATCCCGACACCCGCTACCTGCACCTCCACTCGATGGATGACCTCGACGAAGCTGTGTTCCGAGCCTGGATCCGCCAAGCGCGGCGGCTTGAGGGATGGCACTCGACGAAGCCCAAAGGACAACCATGATCACCTCAAGGCACCATCGATGACCCCACGATCTCCCATCGTCGGCGCCGTTGAACTGGGCGGCACGAAGATCATCGCGGCAGTCGGCTCAGGCCCCGGTGCAGGCATCCTGGCGCGCGAGCGATTTGCCACCGGTGATGACCCGGTGCAGGTGCTCGCGCAGGTCACGTCATGGATGCAGGATGCTTCGCATCGTGTGGGCCAGATCACGGCGATCGGCATCGCCTCGTTCGGGCCGCTTGACCTGCATCGATCGTCGCCGACCCACGGCTTCATCACCACGACGCCCAAGCGCGGCTGGGCCGGCACCGACCTGCTGGCCCCCTTCCGCCATGCCTTCCCATCCCTGCCGATCGCTCTTGAGACCGACGTGAACGGTGCCGCGATCGGCGAGGGTCGCTGGGGTGCGGCACAGGGCCTCGACGATTTCATCTACGTCACGGTGGGGACCGGCATCGGCGGCGGAGCCATCGTGCGCGGCAAGCCAGTGCACGGGCTCGTGCATCCGGAGATGGGGCACATCCCGATGCCGCGTGCGGAGGGCGATCGCTTCGCGGGCGCATGCGCGATCCACGGCCGTTGCTGGGAAGGCCTGTGCGCCGGGCCGGCGATCGCCGCTCGGGCAGGTCGCCCCGCCGAAGATCTGGCGGCTGACGATCCAACGTGGGAGGCCGTTACGCAGTCGATGGGGCACGCGCTCGCGACGATGACGCTCATGCTGTCACCACGGCGCATCATCATTGGCGGCAGCGTGCGCAAGGCCGGGCAGCTTGGTGAAGCCGCCTTCTTCGATCGGTGCAGGCTTCACCTGAAGGCCGCGCTCGCGGGCTACGTCGACTCGCCCGCACTCACGGATGAGGGCCTCCATGCATTCATCGTCCCGCCCCGCTTGGGTGACGATGCTGGACTCTGCGGCGCGATCGCGATGGCGCAGGATGCCGTGACAGCGGTCGATCCTGCTTGAGCTCGACGAGTCTGTGGGCGGCCGCGCTCAGTCTTTTCGCGCCGTCACATCGAGGCTCACGACGAAGGTGCTCGGCCGTGTGCCCGCAGGCAGCGCCTGCATGATTCGCTGGTAGAGCGGGTCGTTCCAGTCGGTGAGCGCGTCCACGTACTCGGGCTTGGGGCGAAGCTCGATGGAACCCAGGCCCACCGATTCAGCCAGGCTGCGCATCTCGCTGACGGAGACCGCCCCCGCCACGCAGCCGACCAGCGCCTCGAGATCGGTGCGCAATGCTTCGGGGAGTGGTCGCAGCAGCGCAAGATCCGAGACCGCCACGCGGCCGCCGGGCTTGAGCACCCGCGCGATCTCGCGCCATGCAGCCGGCTTGTCCGGCGAGAGGTTCAGCACGCAATTGGAGATGACGACATCAACGCTCGCGTCAGCGAGTGGCAGGTGCTCGATCTCACCGAGCCGGAACTCAACGTTGGCCAGACCAGTCTGCTCGGTGTAGGTCGCCATGTTCCGGCGCGCCTTCGAGATCATCTCTGGCGTCATGTCGACGCCGATCACCCGACCGGTCGCGCCGACCTTGGATCCCGCGATGAAGCAGTCAAAACCACCGCCAGCGCCGAGGTCGAGCACGACGTCGCCCGGCTTGAGCGAAGCGATTGCTGTGGGGTTCCCGCACGAAAGGCCCATGTTGGCGCCCTCGGGAGCAACCGCGAGCTCAGCGGCGGAGTATCCGATCGCACTGGCGAGCTGTTCGGGCGTGAACGACGTGGGTCCGCAGCAACCGCCGCCCGATGTCGGCGTGCAGCATGAGGAACCCGCAGCAGGCTGCTGCAATGCCGACCACGATCCTGCTGCAGCGATGCGTGCATAGCCCTCGCGCACCTGCTCGCGCTGCTCGACGTGGGAGCCTTGGTCCGCAGGTGTTGGCGGACAGCAGTCAGCACCGCTGCAGCATGATTGGGGCCGTGTGGGATCGCTCATGCGGGCACGCTACCCGACAGTACGTTCAGGTCGCATCAGGCCCCGAAGTCGCGCTTGGTCAGTTGCCCGTCATCGTTGCGATCGAGGCGATCGAATTGCGGATGAAGGTTCTCGGGAACCTCGTCCTTCGTGATCGTGCCATCGTCATTCGCATCGAACTGCTTCACCAGCCGTTCGAAGATCGCACCTCGGGCACCGCCGGCACCGAGCCCTCGCCGCGGCGTGCTGCCCGGATCGAGGTCACCCGGTCGCAAGGGATCCTCGTCCTCGAGGTAGTACTCGATGTACCCAAGCATCATCTCATCGACGGTCTGCGGCCCCCACCGCACCGTCTTGGTCGGATCAGGATTCGCTGGGTTTCCCACGCTGTTGTCGTACCAAGCGGTGCCATGCAGGGTTGCGCCGCGCTCCACCGCCAAGGGCTCGCTCAGTTCGTATCGCAGCTGCCAGTTGAAGTCGTACGCGGGGATGTCGAGCAGCATCTGACGACCACCACCATCAGCCGACTCCAGCTCGTAGCGATACGCCTTGCCTCGCACATGCATGTGCGGCATGAAGGCCAGCACCTTGGCGTTGGCAGGAATGCGCACCTGGCCAGCCTCGCGGTGGTGATTGGCGCCGGGTGGGATGGAAATGCGTACGTTCGAGATGGCTGCCGTGCGGACCACGTGCTTGGGGGCCTCGTCGGCGAACACCACACCAAGCCTCATCTGGTCGCTCGTCGCCTTGCCGTTGGGCGTGTAGTGGATCTGGAAGAGCAGCGACGAACCGGCCTGCAGCCGGCGCGCGAAGCCATCATCGAGAACGTAGTGATCATTGCCAGGGACGTAGGCGGCCCAGTAGCCACCGGATTCATCCGCACCGAGCCGACGGCGAGTCCGCGGGTCCTTGGCCGCGGTCGCATCGAGGGCGAACACCAACACATGGTGGACGACCGATGGATCGGTCGGCACGATCTGCACGGCCTTCACCCATCGATCCGTGGTGAGGTTGGTGGGGACGACGACCGTCTGGTACGGCATGAAGCCATCGGCCTTGATCGCGATCGGCTCAGGCAACTGGTAGACCGCATCCGGCGTGCCGATGCGCCATGCTCCGTCGGCAAAGGCACGCGGCGTCGGCAGCTCGGCACGATCGCCCTCGGGCTTGCCCGCATCGATCCACGCGGCGATTGCCTGCTTTTCGGCGCTACTGAGCGAACGGTCGTTCGACCACGGGCTGGGCTTGGTGGCCCCATCAGCACCATGCATCGGCGCCGCGAACCACGGTGGCATGGTGCCCTCCTGCGTGACGGCGCGGATCATCGTCGCCCGGGCAGAGACCGCCTCGAACGAATCAAGCGCGAACGGGCCGGGTCCACCCGCCCGATGGCACTCGACGCAGTTGCTCTGCATGATGCGCGAAATGTCGCGTGCGTAGGTCGCGGACGGTTCGCCAGGAACACTCGAGGTGGTCGACACCTGCTTTGGTTCGATCGCGCAACCCGGCGACGCGACCGCCGCGATCGGGGGTGCCTGCCCCGCGAGCGAGGCCTCGATCGCCGATTCAAGCAAGCGCTGCCGCGGCGTATCGAGCGTGAAGTCGACGCCGTACTGGTCGCTGACTGGGCCGCGATAGACCAGCGTGTTGTTGGCATCGATCACAAAGACCTCGGTGGTGGTGCGGGCTCCGAGTGCCGATGCGATCGCCCCATCGCGATCATGGAGGTAGAGCCCCCT
>SYIB01000096.1 GCA_005798965.1 Planctomycetia bacterium | reverse complement strand
GGGCACGCTTCGTGGACAGGACATTGCCAAGGCCCTGATCGCGCTGGCGCTCGCGGTTGGCGTGGCCATGGCCACGATAGAGGCGTTCTCGCCGGCAACGGTCACCGAACCCGTAGCGGAGGTCGCGCCGTGAGCCGCTCGGTCGCGCTGCTCATCTGCCTGGTCGGCGGCCTCACGATGCTCGTGAGCCCGTTCCTGCCGATGGCCACGGGCTGGGCCAACGACGTCACCGACTGGTTCAACATCCTCGCGGCGATGGCGTTCGTCCTCGGCGGCGGCAGCCTGCTCAAGGTGCAGCTCATGCGCCTGAGCGCGCGCGGACCCGGTTGGGGCTACTCGGCCGTCACGCTTCTGGCCTTCATCGTCACGCTCTGGGTCGGGCTGGGCAAGGTTGGTGTCGTCGCAGATCCATCGGCGCCCATGGTCGCGTGGAGCGGCAAGGCCGATGACGAGGGCTCGGCGTTCTGGTGGATCTACCTCTATGTGATGACGCCGATCACGTCGACGCTCTTTGCGGTGCTGGCGTTCTACGTCGCGAGTGCGGCGTTCCGCGCGTTCCGTGCGAAGAACCTCGAGGCCACGCTGCTTCTGGCCACGGCCTTCGTGATCCTGCTTGGCCGCACGTTCGCCGGCGTGGTGCTCACGGGATGGCTGCCCGACTGGGCGAGCGGGCTGCGGCTGGAGAACCTCGCCGTCACCATCATGGACATCTTCAACACCGCGGGCAACCGAGCGATCATCATCGGGATCGCGCTCGGCGTCGCCTCGACCGGCATCCGCCTCTTGCTTGGCCTTGATCGCAGCTATCTCGGGGGTGACGCATGAGCGGTCTCGACCGGCGCTGGATCTACCTCGCCATGATGCTGGCGGTCGCGCTGCCGATCCTCTGGAACGGCGTGACGGGCAAGACGTTCCCTGAGTCACCCACGCCGCCTTCGCAGGCCTGCTTTGATGCGATCGAAGCGCTGCCCGAGGGTTCGCGCGTGCTCGTGAGCTTCGACTACGACCCGGCGAGCGAGGGCGAGCTCGCACCGATGGCCACGTCGTTCATGCGCCACCTGATGCACAAGCGACTGAAGCCGGTCGTCATCGCGCTGTGGCCGCTTGGACCGACGAAGGCCGAGGAGACCATCTCCAGCGTGATCAAGGCTGACTTCCCCGACCGGGCGCCGGGCAAGGACTACGCGAACCTCGGCTTCCAGACCGGCAACGAGGGCGTGCTCAAGGTGATCGGCACGGACTTCCGCAAGCAGTTCCCCGTCGACCGATCAGGCACGCCGGTCGATCGACTGCCGATCATGGAAGGCATCTCCAAGGTCGGTGATTTCCCGCTGGTCATCACGATCAGCGCCGGCTATCCCGGAAGCAAGGAGTGGGTGCAGTACGTGTCGAGCTCGAATCCCGGCCTCGTGCTGCTGGCCGGCGTGACTGGTGTGCAGGCTTCTCAGGTCTACTCGTACTACCCGGGCCAGCTGCGAGGCATGCTTGCCGCGATCAAGGGTGCCGCCGAGTACGAGGCGCTGGTGAGCGCAGCGATCGACGGTGATCGCGTGACGGCGCCCAAGTACACCGAGGCCCGACGCCGCATGGCGCCGCAGCTCTTCGGCCATGTGCTGCTGATCGCCCTGATCGTGCTGGGCAACGCCATGTACTTCTCGCAGCGCAAGCGGAAGGCGGTGGCATCATGACCGCTGGTCTCTCCGACCAAGCACCCCGGCAGGGACTGTGGTGGATCGGTCTCTTCCTCGTGATCGCCGTGCTGGTCGCGGTCCGTGCCGGCATCGGCGAGGGCATGGGGCGCGTCTACGTGCAGACGGAGTCCACCACGTACGCGCCGTCGACCGACACCGCGGGGCGGACCACCTGGACCGCCGCGGCCGACGGAACGGCTACGATCGAGCGTGAGATCTTCCGCACAGCAGGGCAGTTCCGCGCCGCGGAAGCAGCGTCGCCGGGGCAGCAGGCGATCCGCATGTCGTGGGATCGCACCTTCGGCCTGTGGCTTGCGGCGTTCTTCACGCTGGCCGTCTTCAGTTTCCTAATGGGTGACAATCCGACCTACAAGTTCACCGAGAGCATCGTCATCGGAGTGAGCGCCGGCTACTGGATGGTGGTTGCCTTCTGGGAAACGCTGGTGCCCAAGCTCCTGGCGAACCTCGCGCCGAACATGGTCAAGGCCTGGTGCATGCCCAACCTCGAGGGTGGCGCGTTCAACCCAATCGCGCTGATCCCGCTCGGCCTGGGCATCATGCTGCTCTCGCAGCTCACGCCGCTGGGCCGGCACGTGGGCCGCTGGCCGCTGGCGTTCGTCATCGGCACCTTTGCGGGCCTCAAGATGGTCAGCCATGTCGAGAGCGACATCATCGAGCAGGTCCGCGCGACGATGCTGCCGCTGGTGGTCTTCGGCGACGATGGGTCGTTCGCCGCGTGGGCCTCGCTGCGCAACGTGCTCATCGTGGTTGGCGTGCTGTGCACGCTTGCGTACTTCGTCTTCAGTGTCGAGCACAAAGGCGCGGTGGGCCGTGCGGCCCGCGTCGGCGTGTGGTTCCTGATGATCACCTTCGGCTCGGCCTTCGGCTTCACGGTCATGGGGCGTATCGCGCTGCTGGCCGCCCGATTC
>SYIB01000095.1 GCA_005798965.1 Planctomycetia bacterium | reverse complement strand
GTACCCGAGGTCGCACAAGGACGAGCGCCTGGATTTGTGTGACCGCCCAGGACCTTCCGGACGAGTGTGCGCAATCACCGCGTCATCGGTGGGGTCCAGTCCGCGGGCCACACGGGGGTGATGCCCGCCGCGGGGATCGCGGACTCGAGGCCGCCGGCCCACAGCACCATCTGCACCGCGATGCGGCGCATCTCAGGATCGGCGAAGTCGCCGGGATGACCGAGCGTGGTGAAGGCCATCCGTCGTGGCATGAGTTGATCCGGCGCGCACGGGCGCTCGCCGTCGCGGGCGGCAGCGTCGACTGCCGCGCGAAGGGCGGCGTATCGCGCGCGACGAGCCTCGTCGGTCGTTGGCCCTGCATGCTCGCGGACCCACAGGATCGGCTGGCGCCGCGGCGCGCTCTCGGGCTGTTCGCTGGCGATCGCCTCGCCCCACAGGAGCACCGTGGCATCGGCTGGCAGCGGCTCAACGTGGTAGAGCCAGCTGGGCACGATCTGCCCGCCCGTCACGCCGCGCAGGATGGGGTGATCCTTGGCTGCGCCATCGGGCGCAAGGATTCGCGTGGTGCTCGTGTGGCCGTGGTGGCTGATCCACTGCTGGCCAAGGACCTGCCTCGGAAAGTCGTTGTTCCACCACATCCGCCGCGAGGCCTCGGGCATGGCGAAGGCATGCGTGCTCGTGCGGAAGCCCACGATCGGCAGGCCGCTGCGCAGCGCCGACTCGAGCGTGTCGAGCCCGCGGGCATCGGCCTCGCGCCAGCGCAGGAAGAGCGCCAGGCAATCGCTTGACCCAAGCGCTCGATCGGCGAACGCCGTCGGGCGCGATGGATCCGGCACGCGCTTGGGAATGTCCCAGTGCACCATCCGCGGATCGAACGGCGTCGCAGCCTGGCGCGAACCGCTTGCTGCGCCTGCGGGCTGCGGCGTGGCGGGGGTCGCGAGCGTGGCGGTGCTCACCGCGGCGCGCACGGCATCGGCCAGGAGCGGCATCGTGATCTCGCTGCGGTACTCATCATCACCACTCACGATGCTCGCGTTGAGGAGTGGTTGGAAACCGTTGGGAAACTCAGCCTCGATCGCTTGGCCCGATGCGCCGTTGCTGCCGGTCTGCGCGCTGGCGAACACGCGCACGCGCTGGCCGATCGGTGGAACGACGAAGTGACCCGATGCACCGGTGCCACCAAGCACGCCCATGCTGCGGGTCCACGCGCCGATCGTGATCGGGGCACCGGCCTTCGCGCCCGAGGCCATGCGATCGAACTGGACCTGCTCGACCAGCACGGTGAGCGCGATGGCCGTGGTGCGCTCGCCCACGAGCGGGATGCCGCTGGTGGATTCCGTGCGCGCGGTGACGACGCCGATGAGGCAGAGGTCCGCGCGGTGCAGCTCGTCCATCGAGAGCGGTGCCTTCTCGGCATGCGCGGTAGGCGCGGCCATGCACACGAGGAGCGCAGCGACCACGGCCAGGCACCACGCCGGGCACATGCCCGCGGGGTCGAATCGTGGCCGTTGAGTTCGGGCGGCTCGCATGGCGGCACACAGCGTATGGCGACGGGTCGGCGGCCCATGTGGACAACCTGTCCGGGCGGCGCGTGCGGCGCGCTGCGGTCGCAGACTCCCGGCATGGGTTTTCGCCAGGGTTCCATCGCCTATTCCCGCTTCGCCGTCAGTGGTTCCGCGCCGAGCGTGGCCGATGGGGGGCTCTACGAGTCGCTGCATGACCACCGCATCCGCCCCGACGGCGCCGGCAACGGCACGGAGAGCGTGAGCGGCTGGATCACCGGCCGGCATGTGTTCGACACCGAGTTCGGCTACGGGTCGTGCGGCTTCGGCATGAGTCTGGCCGTAGCCATGCGCGTGGACACGGCCAAGGTGCCGGCCGACATCCGCCGCGCGTATCGAGCGATGGCCGAGGACGAGGCCCGCGGTCCCGCGACCGCCGACGGCGAGCAGCGCCGGCTCTCGCGCAACGAGCGCCTGCAGGCGAAGGAACACGCCGAGCGCCGCTGCATGGACGAGATCTCCGCAGGCATGTGGCGCCGCGTGAAGCATGTGCCCGTGCTCTGGGACATTCCCGGCGCCACGCTCTTCGCGCCCGCCTCGAGCGATGCGCTCTCGAAGGAACTGCGCTCGCTCTGTGAGGCGGCCTTCGAGGTGCGGATCGACCGGCTCGGAGCGGCAGGGCTGGCCGCCAAGCTCCTGGATGCGGAAGGCCGCGGCGGCGAGCTCGAGGACATCCGGCCTGATGCCTTCACGGCGCGGCCGAGCGGCCAAGCGCGTGATGACGGCGAGGGCGAGAAGCCCATGGGCGATGGCCGCCCCGAGGTGCCGTGGTGCGCGCATGAGCCGCTGGATTTCCTTGGCAATCTTTTCCTGCTCTGGCTGTGGTGGCGTTCGAGCGAGCACCGCGGCGAGATCGAGACCCCGGGCGAGACCGTGCACGTGATGATCGACCGCGTGCTCGACATGACCTGCGCGTGGGGGATCGGCGGCAGTCAGAACCTGCGCGGCGATGGCCCCGCATCGAGCGCCGAGGCGCGCAAGGCGCTGCAGGCGGGCAAGTGGCCGCGCCGCTGCGGGCTGGTCGTCGTCGCGAGCGGGCAGCAGTGGATGCTCTCGCTGCAAGGCGAGTCGCTGGCCGTCAGCGGGCTCGTGATCCCGCAGCCCGAGGAGCCGGATGAACATGAACGCGCTGCGATCGAGCGCCGCGTGGACAGCATGCTGACCTTCGATCGCACGCTGGTGGCGATGTACCGCACGTTCCTGGACGAGCGCCTTGGCCGCCGCTGGTCCGCCACGAGCAACGCCATGCGTGATTGGATCGCTCGGGCGGGTGCACCGCGCGCGGCCGCGATGGCTGGCGCAGCGGGGGCGTGACGATCAAGCACGGAGCCGCATGGACGGGTCGACGCGTTCACGCGGCGCTTGGCCTGCTCACTTCACCGGCGCGCCGTCAGGGCCCAGGATCGTGTCGCGCTCGCCCTCGGCTTCCTTCACGGCCGCCGCTTCCATGGCTGTGGCTTCCTCAGCGTTTGCCGGCAGCGTGGAGAAGGCCTCGATCACGCCGTTGAAGACGCCCAAGAGCGCCCAGCCCGCGATGATCCCTGCGCAGACGGCTTCCTTGCCATCGACCCAGAGCTTCCAGCCGAACGACCCGATGCGCTCGTGGTAGCGGCCTTCCATGAAGGTGAAGAACGCCGAGCCGATCCACATCATGATCGTGTACTCGGGTGGCAGCACGATGCCCAGGCCAATGCCGACGCCGCTGAGCGGGAACTTGTTCCTGGTGGCGATGCGCGTGACTTCGATGACGAGTGCGGCGATCGCGCCCCACATCATGCCCCACGCGGCGCTGACCGGCATGACGCCCCAGAGCTTGTCGATGCCTTCCACGCGGCGAATCGTCTCGCCCTCGCTGGCCATGCCGCGGATCACTTCCGCGATGGCAGACCATTGCACGGCACCGATCATCGCGAACTTCTCGGTGGCGGCCTCGCGCAGCGTCTGGCCGCTCTCGGGGTTCCACTTACTGAGGAAGAGGATGAAGAAGAGTGGCGTACTCGCCAGCGCACCGGCGACGATGCCGATGATGTGCCCCCAGGCCTGCTGGCGGGGCTTCGCACCCAGCATGTAGCCGGGCTTGATGTCCATGAGCAGGTTGCTGGCGTTGCTCGCGACCTCGGTCGTCATGCCGGCGGTGATCAGGTTCGTGCCGGCGTGGGTGGGGTTTGCGGCGCCGAAGGTGAACTGCGTGATCTTTGACAGCGAGCCCGTGGGCGTGATGCTCGTGAGCGCCGTGGCGTTGGCCGCGATGAGCGTGAGGATGATGATCAGCGGGATGGACAGCAGGCCCAGCCACGGGTCGACCCCGAACCACGCCCAGTTCATCCAGACGGTGATGCCGACCATGACCGGCACGCCGACGAGCGTGATCCACAGCGGGAACTCGACCTCGCGCAGGCAGTCGTTGCCGGCAGCGCGCTTGGAGAACATGCCGGTGAAGGCACTGATGAGCATCTTCGGCTTGGCGAAGAGGCCGACCATGCTGGCGGTGACCATCATGGAAACGCCCAGCCAGAGCGTCCAGTTGTTCATGATGTGGCGCTCGTCGTAGAGCGCCTTCGAGGGGTCGAACGCACCGGCGGCATCGACGATTGCCTTGTAGTTCTTGGGATTGATCTCGCCGGCGCCAATCATGACCGGCGCAATCACGCCGAAGCCCAGCGCCATGCCGACCATCAGGCTGTTGGTCAGGCGCATGCCCATCAGGCCGCCGGCGCCGAACATCGTGAGTTCAAGGCCAAGCCGCAGGCCCAGTTGCTCGGCGGGGATCCCACCAAGCCGCGGCATGATGTCGCTTCCGCGAGCGGCCATCCATTCGAAGAAGGTCGTGGTGAGCCGCTCGGGCAGGTGCCAGACTTCGCCCATGTGGCGAGCCATGCCGGCCTTGATCTGCAGCAGCCCCATGATGCCCGCGGCAAGCAGGGCGTGGATCAACGCAGCCGCAACGGCCGCGATCGCAAGGGCCTTGGCCTTGAACATGCCCGCGCGCGTGCCCTCGCTGTCGGCGGCGCTCGCCGGCCGGGCCACGGGCATGCCGTCGACCATGTTCTTGGTGCCGCCTGCGGGCGCATCGGGATAGAGCGAATCCATCACGACCGCAGCGGCGCGTCCTTCGGGGAAGGGCTGCTGCTCATCGTTGATGAAGCGCCGCTTCATCGGGAACGCGACCAGCACGCCAAGGATGCTCGCCAGGATGTTCCAGACCATCATCTGGAAGGCAGGCATGGCCTTGTTCTCGATGAACATGTAGGCCATCAGCGCGCTGATGAGCGGCCCGGTCATGTAGCCCGCCGCCGTCGCGATCGACTGCACGGCGTTGTTCTCAAGGATGGTCAGGTCCTTGAAGCCGATGCGCGCGAAGGTGCGGAAGATGACGAAGCTCAGGATCACGCTCGTCACGCCCACGCCGAGCGTCCAGCCGGTCTTGGCGCCGACATAGAGGTTGGTCGCGCTCAGGACGCCGCCGAGCAGGAACCCCGTCAGGGCCGCCCGCAGCGTGAGTTGCGGCATGTTGCCTCGGAAAACATTTTCCAGCCACCAGCGGTCCTTCTCTTCGCGGGACATCGTGCGGACCTGCTCGTCGTTCAGCTGGGGAAGCGCCATGCGTCGTGTCTCCGGGATGGGTCGCGCCGCCGTTGGCGCGGCACGGGTTGGCCGTGCGAAGGCGCAGTCTAGGGTCGGGCAGCCTGGCGCGCGGCGGTGATGAACGCCTCGATGAGATGGATGTCCTTGACGCCGCGCTCGCGCTCGACGCCGCTGGAGACATCGACGCACCACGGTCGCACGGTGCGGATCGCACTGCCCACGCTCGCGGGGGTGAGCCCGCCCGCGAGCACCAAGCGCGGTGCGATGAGACCGCGCATCAGCGCGAGCGCCTCATGATCGAAGCTGAGGCCGCTGCCAGCCTTGGGTCCGTCGACAACGAGCGCCTCGGGCTCTGCCGCGCCGGACCAGATGCGCACCCGCTCCTCGTCCCAGGGAATCGCCTTCCAGGTCCGCATGCCGCGGTCGGTGAGCGACCGGACCTCATCGAGCCGCTCGCTGCCGTGCAGCTGCACGATGCCGGGCCACCAACCGAGCGCTGGGTGATGCGGTTGGTCCACGAAGAGCGCAACCGGCGTGCACTCGGGCGCTCCCGATTCGAGCGCAGCGACGATCGACCGCGCCACGGCCTCATCGACGGTGCGTGGGCTTGACGCGGCGAAGATCACGCCCACGAAGTCGGCGCCGGCGCGGGCTGCGGCCAGCGCGGTAGCCGCATCACGCACGCCGCAGATCTTGACCTTGCAGCCGGCCATCAGGCGAGTTCCCGTTCGAGCTGCGCCAGCACCTCGGCAGCGGGCACCGACAGCGGGCTCGCGCGAAGGTGGGCGATCGTGGCCCGTGCGCGATCAAGGTCACGCAGGTAGCGCACGCAGATCGTGGCGAGCATGAGCTGCACGGCCTCGCGCTGGGCCGACTTGGGGTGCACGCGCAGGAGATTCGCGTAAGCATCGGCGGCGAGGCTGTGCTGCCCGTGCTCGTGCAGGCCGTTGGCCAGTTGCAGTTGTGCGGGCTCAGCGAGCGACCACTGCGGCGTGAGCGTGGTGAGCGTGCGCACGCCCTCGACGACCTTGGTCCAGTCGCCGGCGCGCATGGCAGCGGTCAGTGCAGCCCGGGCGTGGGGGACGCGGTCGTCGGTGGGCTTGGCGGTGGCGGCGAATCGCTCGGCAGTGTCGCGGCTGGCGCTCTCGAAGGCACCACCCGGTCGATCCGCGAGGGCCGCCCGCATCTCGGCACGCCGCTTCCACTGCCTGAGAATGAAAAAGAGATCGAAGTCATCGCGGGGCAGAACCTTCAGCCAGAGCATGATGAAGGCCGACAGCCCGCCGAGCGCAAAGCCCAGGAGGTGAGCCTCGTAGGCCACGCCGTTGCCGCGGCCGCGCGTGAAGCCGATGAAGTCGAGCGTCGCGAAGATCGCCACGAACCAGAGTGCCGGCACCCGCCAGAACCCCCAGAAGAGCAGGAGCACCCGGGCGCGCGGGTAGAAGACGGCAAACGCCGCAGCGCACGCGCAGACCGTGCCGCTGGCGCCGACCAGCATCCCGAAGGGGCCCGAGACCATGGGGTAGAGCGCGCCGACCGCCGTGCCCAGCGCCAGATAGACCGTGGCGAAGAGCAACGAGCCGAATCGGCGCTCCAGGGCCGAGCCGAAGGCCCAGAAGAAGATCGCGTTGCCCAGAAGATGCCAGAGACTGCCACGGTCATGCACGAACTGGTAGGTGGCGTACTGCCACCAGTGCGGGTCGAATCCCGACAGGGCGAGGGAGCGATAAATCCCATCGGCCCAGGGAGAGCGGATGCACGCGATCCAGACGAGCGTGTTGATGGCCAGGATCCCCACGGTGACGCGCGGGACCACGGCAGAGGGGCGATCAGTGCCGAGCGGAATCATGGGGATGGGCCCGCTTGCAGGACGAATCGGGACCCGGGCGCACTATAGTCCGGGACTCGCATCACCGAACAGCATTGGGAGATTGAGCCATGGCCACCGCCGCCGCACCAACCTTCGACAAGGGCCTCGCCAACACCGTCGCCGCCGAGACGCAGATGTCGTTCATCGACGGCGGCAAGGGCGTGCTCGAGTACGTCGGCATCGACATCGACTCGCTGGCGCGCAACAGCACCTTCGAGGAGACGGTCTACCTGCTGTGGAACCTCAAGCTGCCGACCAAGGGTCAGCTCGAGGCGTTCTGCGCCGAGCTGCGCGCGGAGTACATGCTGCCGGCCGAGATGGACGCGCTGATCCGCCAGTTCCCGCGCTCGACGCCGCCCATGCACGCGCTGCGCACCATGATCAGTGCGCTCTCCATGTTCGACCACGAGGCCGACGTCAACACGCCCGAGGCCAACCGCCGCAAGGCGCTGCGCATCGTCGCCAAGACCCCGGCGCTCATCGCGCGCTTTGATCGCCACCGCAAGGGCAAGCCCTTCGTTGATCCGCAGCCCGACCTGACCATGGCGCAGAACTTCCTGCTCATGCTCAACGGCGAGCTGCCGACCGATGCCATGGCCAAGGCGCTCGATGTCTGCCTGATCCTGCACGCCGACCACGGCCTGAACGCGAGCACCTTCGCCGCGCGCGTCACGATCGCCACGCTGAGCGACATGTACAGCGCAATCACCACGGCAGTCGGCACCCTCAAGGGCCCCCTCCACGGCGGCGCCAACGAGGAAGTGATGCACATGCTCAACGAGATCGGCACGATCGACAAGGTCGATGCCTACATGGCCGGCAAGCTTGAGCGCAAGGAACTCATCATGGGCTTCGGGCACCGTGTCTACAAGGCGTACGACCCTCGTGCGACCTACCTGAAGACCTTCGCCAAGCAGGTCGCTGCCGATACCGGCAACCTGAACCTGTACGAGATGAGCCGCCGCATCGAGGAGATCATGGACCAGGCCGTCGCCGCGAAGGGGATCTTCCCCAACGTCGACTTCTACAGCGCCACGACCTACTACTCGCTCGGCCTCGATCTCGACCTCTTCACCTGCATGTTCGCCCTCAGCCGCAACAGCGGCTGGTGCGGTCACTGCATCGAGCAGCTCAAGGGCAACCGCCTGATCCGTCCCATGGCCGACTACATCGGGCCGCACGGCGTGCCGTACGTGCCGATGGCCGAGCGGCGCTGAGCGATCCAGGCGAAGGCTGCCACCGATGCGACCTGGTGCGCATCAGCCGCGCGCCGACTGGCTCAGTCAGTTCGCATGCTCGGCATGAACTCGAGCCGGCCGCCGCTGATCTCCATCGCCACGCCTTCCTGCATGACGCGGATGTCGGTCATCGATGGGTCGAAGGTGTCGGTCAGGTGCATGAGCACCATCTTGCGGCGAATGTCGTCGGGCAGGGCGTTCAGTTCCGTCAGCGCCGTGTGGTAGGGCGGCGGTGTGGTCTCGTGCGCGAATGCATCACACTCGGCCAGCCAGTCGATCAGCGCGCGATCAAAGCCGGTATCGCTCGACCAACCGAAGCTGGCACCCTTGACGCGGAAGCGGAACGCCCAGGTCGGGATCATGTGCGTGGTGCGCCGCCACTCGATCGTGACGCCGGCGACGATGCGCTGGCCCGATTCGGGCAGCGGGCAGATGTCGAGGTAGTCGCCGATTCCTCCGCGGCCATCCTGGTCCATGGCGGGTGCGAGCTTGGGCCAGAGCCGATCGGCGACGTCCTTGCCGCAGTGGATCCGCGGCAGGGGCGTACCGTGCTGCTGGCGCTGCAGCCAGTGCAGGAACCCGATCGCTTCGAGACCGTTGCTGTGGTCACCGTGCAGATGCGTCAGGATGACCTCGCTCAGGTCCTCGGCGCGCACGCTCCATCCACTGCGTTCGGTCGCCTCTCGGATCACCTTGCGGATCGGATCCGGGCAATCGAGCAGGATGTTCCCGCCAGACCCTTGGATCACGCAGGAGCTGCCGTAGTACCGGCTCGAGAAGGCGCTGCCTACGCCAAGCGGCAGGATCCGGAGGCTCATAAGCGGAAGAGTAGACAAAAGCGGAAGTGGGTGGTCCGATTGCCCGATCCTTGTGGACGGCCTCGCTGATGCACGCCCAACCCGCCATCTTTGCCTTCCTTGCGCTCAGCGCTGTCGTTGCGAGCGGGGCGTTTGCGCAGCGCCCGACGCAACTGGGGGCTCCAAGCAGACCTGAGCCAACGCAGGCGCTCGTCGAACTGTTCAACCAGCAGGATGCGATCCAGCGGCAGGAGTTCCTCGCCGGCACGCCGCTTTCGGAGCGCATCCTCCTGGATGTCGGCGGCTCGTTCCGGTTCGGCTTCAACTACATCGACGACGCCTTCGGCAACACCGCGCAGCTCCAGCAGTACGACTCCCGTTGGTACGCGCGTGCCGAGCTCGATGGGGTTCATCGGTTCTATGGCCGCATCCGGCTTTGGTACAACGAGTGGGACTCGAACAACGTGCCTGCGCCGCCGAACGAAGACGGCTGGACCGTGCCGATCGGTGAGCTCTACTGGTACGAACTCGATCTGGGCGGGGCCATGGTCAACGGCGGCGGCAAGCGAAGCGATCTTGACCTGAAGTTGCGTGGCGGACGCCAGTACATCGTGTGGGGGCAGGGGCTCACGCTCTCGACCTACATGTACGCAGGCACGTTTGACTGGAACATCGGCCAAGTGAACATCCAGGGTCTTGCCGGCGTGACCAGCGGCAACGACACGATCGACTACGACACATCGCGCCCCGGCTACGACACCGATACCGACCGCGCGTACTACGGCCTGAAGGCCGAGTGGCGCCGGGGCCAGGATCTGGTGCCGTACTGCTTCGCCCTGCTGCAGCAGGATGGCAATGCGGGCCAGACCGATGACTTGCTTGAGGGATTTGCGCCCGGTGGCGGGGGCTACCCGACGGAATTCGACTACGAAAGCCAGTACTACGGGCTTGGTGCAACGGGCTCGCTCGGCCGCAACTGGCAGTGGCGCGCCGAGGGCGTGTACGAGACCGGCACGACGCTCAGCAGTTCAATCAGCCCGACGGGTGCTGTGCTGCCGCAGGTCGAGGACGACATCAGTGCTTGGGCGGGCGTGGTGGGCCTGCAGCGCTCCTTCGATGACCGCGCACAGACGCGCTTTGACCTGCAGGCGATCCTGGGTTCAGGCGATGCCGGTCGACTCGACTCGGGCAACACCCTCGGCGGCCCGCAGCCGGGCCAGGTCGACAAGGAGTTCAACAGCAACGGCTTCCTCTACACGGGCTACGTGTTCGCGCCCTCGCCAGCAAACCTGTGGACCAACAGCCTGGGCCTGAGCGGCAACTGGCTGAGCCAGTGGCGAGCGTTCCGCGACATGCGGCTTGGCGTGACCGGGTTCACGTACATGCGGCTTGATTCGGAAGCGCCGATCACGGCGTTCGTCGACAAGGGCGGATCGAGCTGGGTCGGC
>SYIB01000013.1 GCA_005798965.1 Planctomycetia bacterium | reverse complement strand
TCAAGCGGGCTGCTCATGGGCTCGATCCTGATGCATGATCCGTTCACGGCCTGAACGCACGAGGCTCGATGGGGTGACCGCCGAACTCGTTGGCGCTGCGGACCCACGTTCGCACCGGAACGTCCGCACAGGGTTCGGTCCAGTCGACGATCACGTCCATGGACTCGCCGTCGAGCAGCGTGCGCAAGTTGCCGTGCGTGCGCTCCCAAGGCCAGAGTGGCTCCAGCCACGCATCGATGAGCAGACCTCGGGCGGTCACGCGCCAGGTTTCACGACGCCCCCCGGACTCGGATCGCACGCACTCTCGCAGCGGCTCCCGGAACGGAAGGCGCATCATGACATCGTGCTGCGGCAGGTGGATCGAGCGCTCCTCGCCGCAATCGGCGACGAAGACCTCGCATGCAGCATCAGCGATGCCACCCACGGCCTCCTCGGCAGTGCAGACCACGAGCACCGAGCGCGCGGGCACGGTGAACGGCACACGGGCGCTCCGCACGGGGCGCCCTTCGCCGCCAACCCGGTAGACCGTCACCGACGACGACCAGGCATCCCCCGCGTCGTTCATCGCCATGACCTGCGTGGTGCCGTCGCGCGGCACGAGTGCGACGGTGCGCGGCGCACACGCACCTCGCACGGCGTGGAACGCCGGCTTCGGACGGCCAGCGACATCGATCACGCTCCAGCTCGGGCCGGTCCACACGTCGTTCCACTGCCAGAAGAGCGCGCCCATGCAACGCGGCTGGTTGGCGCGGTACCACTCGATGGCCCACCGCATCGCGCGCGCCTGCAGGAGCTGGCCCTGCCAGACCCACGCACCGAAATCCGCGGTCGGCGTGAACCACTGCGGCAGGACCTTCACGTACTGCTCGTCATCGCCGCCCCAGGCACGCTGTCGCGAGGCGATCGCGGGATGGCCAACCTGCAGCGCCTGGTCGCCGACGGCCCCCCTCCACGTACAGACAGCCGGCTGGCTCTGCTGGCCGAACTCGCTGCAGAAGCGCGGCACCTGCTGTCGGTACGCATCGAGCTTGAGGTCCCAGGTATGGCGGTCGCCGCGATCGGGATCGTTGGGATGAATGTCGAGCGAACCTGACCAAGGGCTCTCGGCCCAGTACGGCCGCGTTGGATCGAGTTCCGTGCAGATCGCCGGCAGCCACTCGAGCCAGATGCGGCGGCCCCAGCTCTGGCCCGGCTTCAGGCGCTCGCGGAATCCCCACGAGAACCACGCGAGGATGTCCTCGTTGCCTCCGCACCAGAGCACCACGCTCGGGTGCGCGCTGAGCCGTGCGACCTGCTGCCGCGCCTCGGCCTTGATCGAATCCTCGAAGGGCTGCTCCTCGGGATAGGTGGCGCAGGCGAACATGAAGTCCTGCCAGACCATGAGCCCGAGCTCGTCGCAGGCCTCGTACCACCACTGCGGTTCGTACTGCCCACCGCCCCAGACGCGCAGCATGTTCAGGTTCGCATCGCACGCCTGCTCGAGCAGGGCGCGGGCACGATCGCGGCCGCCGGACATCGGGAAGGGCGACACCGGGATCCAGTTCGCACCCTTGCAGAACACCGGCACGCCGTTGACGCGCAGCGTGAAGGGCGTTCCAGATCCGTTGGGATCCGCAGCCGTGTCGAGGGTCACCGACCGCACACCGATGCGGCGCGACCACGCGTAGAGGACGCTGCCACCGTGGCGAAGGCGCACCGTGAGCGGGTGCAGCCGCTGCGAGCCCATGCCGCGTGGCCACCAGAGCGGTGGACGATCGATGGCGATCGTGATGCTCGGTGTGGCCGAACGCACGCGAACACCCTCGTGGATCGTGCGACCGTCGTCCAGCAGCAGCTCGACCTCGAGCTCAAGGCCATCGGGCAAGGTGCCTGTGCGAGCGAACTCAAGATCCACCATCACCTCGATCGAGGCGCGCTCGGCCGAGCACTGCGTGACGAGCGGCCGCACCTGGTCGATGCGCGCCACGCTCCACGCGTGGATCCAGCACGGTCCAAGACCGCACGAAGACAGCTTCGGGCCCCAATCCCAGCCGAAGCTGCAGGCGCTCTTGCGCAGGAACGGGTAGGGCGTCCAATCACCATTGACCGGGCGCTCGCCCAGCTCGCGTTCACGGGCGAGCACGGTCGACACGGGACCGTCGAGCTCGACGCCGATGGAATTGCCCAGGGTGCGCACGATGCCACGCACGTCGAATCGCCATGGCCGGAACTGGTTCTCGACATGACCGAGGCAGCGCCCGTTGAGCCAGACCGAACCGCAGGTGTCGATCGATTCGAAGACGAGGTCGATGCGCTCGTGGTCGCCTGTGCGCGCCTCGAGATCAGTCGTGCAGTGCCAGCCCCACGCCGTGCGGCCGATCCACTCCTGTGCCGCCTCGCCATCGCCGCGGTCGGGATCCGCGATCGCGCCCGCCGCGAGCAAGGCATCATGCACGCAGCCGGGGACGGTCACGGCGAACCGCTTGCCCATGAGACCCGCGGGCACCACGGGCGCTTCGACCTCCGTCGCCCATCCATCCAAGGGGACCTCGATCGACGTGCGGGCACGAGCCGGATCCGGCCAGCTCGTCCGCGGCCCACGGTCGAGCGCGCGGACGGACCACGTTTCACCGGCGAGCGGCTGAATCATCACCATGCACCGTAGCGCCAGAACGCCTTGGGGTCCGTTTGGGAGGCCAGAACGCGGATTGCAACGGCCGCGGGCATGCGGCCGGAGCCCCCCCCACCCCTCAGCGATAACCCTCGACGGAATCCGCCGCAGACCGTATTCTTTGGCGGAATACCGGCCCCGATGAATCCACATAGGGCGATTCGGAAGAATCCGGTAGACCGTTCCTTTGTTTTCTCACCCGCACCGCTCTGGTCCAAGCCCCTTTACGGCACGGCCGGGCATTCAGGAGACTCCTCGTGACACCACTTTTTGCAGACATGAACACCACCATGCGCGCGCTCAACGCCGGACTGAGCATGGAAGGGGTGACCATGTACCTCTTCTGGCTCTCGACCGTTGCCATGGGTGCAGGGGCGATCTACTTCTGGCTGCAGCGCAAGACCGTCAAGGTCCAGTACCAGACTGCAATGACCGTTGCGGGCATCATCTGCGCCGTCGCGGCCTTCCATTACTGGCGCATGTCGGGCATCTACCTCGAGGGCGTGGCAGGCCTGTTCGATGACAACGGACAGCGCATCGTCGGCGCCACGATCAAGCAGTTCCCCACGGCGTATCGCTACATCGACTGGCTCATCACCGTTCCGCTGCTCGTCATGGAGTTCCCGCTGCTGCTGAACCTCGGCAAGAAGGGTTCGGAACTCTTCCGCGGCCTCGTGTTCTGGTCGTTCGTCATGCTGATCACTGCCTGGGTTGCCGAAGAAAGCTCCACCGGCAGCCAGCAGTGGTGGACGTGGTACGTCGTGAGCTGCGGCTCGTGGCTCTACATCGTCTACATGCTCTTCACCAAGGTGACCGAGTCCATGGAGAGCGCTCCGCCCAGCATCCAGCGCGGCCTGAAGTCGATGCGGCTCTTCGTGACCATCGGCTGGGTGATCTACCCCATCGGCTTCCTCATGGCCCTCGCCGGACCGAATGGAGAGTCGTGGCGTGAGGTGTGCTACAACGTGGCTGACGTGATCAACAAGGTCTTCTTCGGCCTGGTCTGCTACCAGGGAGTGAAGGGCCTCGAAGAGAACGCCTGATCCGCTGGATCGATGCTCCTGTACCGCGCCCCGTCGACTGCCGTGCCACGCGTTGGCTCCACTTGGAGCCATCGCCTGCCGGCGGCGACGGGGCGCGTGTCTTGGTTCGGTGCCCGCACCGTGCCGTGGACCATGCTCGGGCTCGCGTGCACCGTCAGTTTCCTCGCGCCGGATCTGACGGAGCGCCTGGCGCCCTGGCCGTTCGTGATCGCACTCGTGGTCTTCGGCATGCCGCACGGTGCTGCGGACTGGACAGTCGCCGCGCGCCTGTTCGGCCGAACGGGCTTCTTCACGAGGCTGATCGGTTTCAGCGGATACCTGCTGCTCATGGCGGGAAGCCTGGCGCTCCTGGCATGGCAACCGGGCATCACGTCCCTGCTGTTCCTCCTGCTCACCGTGTTTCACTTCGGCATGACCGATGCAGAGTCGGTCCGGGCCAACGATGACGGTCCGGTGGCACGATGGTCGCTCGTCCTCGCGCGGGGCTTCCTCCTGCTGTCCTGTGTCTTCGCCGCTGATCCCGCGCGTGCCTGGGCACCCTTCGAACGGATCGCAGCCTCGATGCCGATCGCCTGGCAAGGTGCGTGGCAGCCGAACCTCCCCCTGCTCCAACACCTCGCGTGGTGGGGGATCGGCAGCGGAGCCGCGCTGGCCATCATGGGGGTGGTTGCCCGCATCCGCAGAGGCCATCATCGCGACGCGGCACTCGACCTCGTTGAGCATGGGCTGGTCGCCACCATGGCAAGCATGGTCGATCCGCTCTGCGCCGTGGGTTGCTTCTTCCTCGGCGTCCACGCGTTCCGTCACACGCGACGGCTCGCGTGCACCTCGATGATCATCGATGAGACCGATCGGCACTCCCGGGTGCACGACTCGATCACCGCACGCGTCATCCGCATCCATCGGCTGAGCCTTCCACTGATGGTGCCCACGGCGGCCTGCCTCGCGTGGATGTGCTGGTGGCTTGGCGGTTTCGACCTGGATTCGATCGCCGTGGCGAGCATCGCGTTCTACATCATCACGACGCTGCCGCATCACCTGCTTGGGCTGCGCCTGTCGAGGCCAGACCTGCCTCCTGCTGCAGCGTGAGCTGCGGCTGACCGGTCCGGGGCAAAGGCGCGTCAGTGCACCTGGCCGTCGTCGCGCTCGTCGGGCCGGTAGGTCCGCAAGTCGCGACGCAGGCGCGCATAGTCGCGCAGGCCGCCCACGGTGAACCACACCATCACGACCGTGCTGGCCGCCAGGATGAACCAGCTCCAGATGCCCCAGTACCACGACCACTGCGCATCGCTCACGGGCTCGCCCTGCGCCTTGCGCCAGAGCAGCCAAGGCGTCACCACGCAAAAGAGCGCCGTGAAGGCCAGCGGCCACGCGAGCGTGAGCACCGCGACAAGTCGGTCCCAGCCCTTGTATTGCCTGTCAAAGCCGAGCTTCTCGAGAACGGTGGCCGCCGCGGCGTCGGCCTCGGCACTGCCCTCAATGCGCCAGCGACCGCGGTGCAGCATCCGGTCGAGGTCGAACCAGCCATCGGCGTCGAGTGACCCCGCGGGTGAGTGCCTTGTCAGCGCGCGCCCGAGCACGCTGCCGACGACGTACGCGGCGCAGGCCACCATCATGGCGGCGAAGCTCAGCTCCATGCCCGTGAAGTGCGCACGCAACCAAGTCGCCACCGCGGCCCACCACGCCATCAGCACGCCCGACTCGCCCGAGCCCCACCGTTCCAGCGTGCCGTCAAGCGTGTTGAGCGCGATGACGCCGACCAGGCACACGACCATCCCCGACACCATGGCGCTCCAGGCTCCGATGGCGTTGCCCCACCGCGTGTAGAGCCCGCCGATGATCACCGCCCCGCCGCCGGCGACGAAGATGCTGCCGGTGAGCGCCCCGTACATCGCCACGTACTCCTTGGGCTGCCAGTGCCAGCTGAAGACAAAAGCAAAGATCGCCACCGCCAGCACGGCGCTCTTGAGCAGCAGCAGCTGCGCGCGCGGCGTCATCGGCGTGCGGCGGAAGGGCAGCACGATGTCCTGCACCGCGATGCTCGCCCACGAGTGCATGTAGGCGCTGTCGGTGCTGATCGCGGCGCCCAGCATCGCTGCGACCACAAGGCCGAGCAGTCCTGTCGGCAGCATGACGCCAAGCGCCAGCGGCACGCGCATCTCCGCCTGCAGCGCCTCCGTCGGCTGCGCAGCGATCTGCGCCTGCAGCGGCGCAGCGGCCTCGGCCCAGTCGGGATGCGTGAGGAACGCGCGCACCGCGAGCGGGATGAGCACGGTGACGAGCATCAGCGTGCGATAGCGCCAGCCATTGAGCAGCTGGCCCATGCGCGCCTCGTGTGCATCACGCGCCGCACTGTTGTAGCCCTGGTCCCCCTGCCACGCACGGCACGCATAGAAGAGCGTGAACGCGCTGATGAGCCAATAGACGACATTGAAGTTGCCCTCGTCCTCGAGCCCGAGCGGGTTCACCATGCTCTTGCCGGCCGGCAGCATGGCCATCGTCTCCTCGAGCTTGAGCCAGGGGAACTTGAGCAGCACCCAGTAGCAGACCGTGACGAAGGTGCAGAAGCAGAAGACGCCCTGGAAGAAGTCGGTGACGAGCACGGCCAGCATGCCGCCGGCGAAGACCATAAAGACCGCGAAGGCCAGCAGCGCGCCCATCACCGCCGGGAAGGTCTCGACCGCCATGCCCGCAACCGTGAACTCCGCCGGCAGGCCGAGCATGGCGATGAAGAACCGCGCCGTGACGCCCGGGAAGATCGCGTAGTTCAGGATGCCGCTCACGAACGCGACCACGCCGCTGAAGACGCGGAAGCGCTTGGAGTAGCGCATCTCGAAGAACTGCGCGAGGGTCATCGC
>SYIB01000094.1 GCA_005798965.1 Planctomycetia bacterium | reverse complement strand
GATGCAGGCCAGTCGCAGCGGCTCGGCCTTCGCTCTCCGTGCGCGGCGCCGCACGGTCGTGCAGCCGGGCATGAAGGGCACCAGCGATCCGATGGCGGCAACGGTGATGAATCCTCGGCGCGTCACCTGCATGGACTGCCTCCTGTGACCTGTACCGTACCGACATGCTCCGCGTGACCTGCACGCTCGCCGTCGCTTCGTTCACGCTGGCCGATGACCGGCCGGCTGGGTCATCGGTTCCCGGCAGCACGCTTGTGGACCGCGTGGTGGAGGCACCCGGTCCGATCCCGGCGGACGTGCGCGAGCGTTTTGGCCTCAAGCCCTTTTACGAGCAGTGCATCGTGTGGGAAGGCCTGCCGTTCGTGGCCAGCGCCAAGGTCGATCCACGCGCGCTGCAGGAAGCCGTGTGGCTCGCGCGCCGCATGCTGCGCAGCCGTCCGGAGATCGCGCGGGCGATGGGCGCGAGCAAGGTGCGCGTGGCGATCATGGACGTGACCGAGGTCACGACCGACGTGCCCGAGCACAGCGACCTTGAACCCAAGGGCTACTGGGATATGCGGGCGCGCGGGCTAGGGGCCACGCCGCACCGACCGGCCGTGAGTGCCGGCGAGGAGAACCTGCTCACGTATCCCGGCGATCCCTACGCCACCGAGAGCATCTTCATCCATGAGTTCGCGCACGCGATCCACGAGATGGGCCTGTCGTCGGTCGATCCGACCTTCGATCGCCGGCTCGAGGCGGCCTACGACGCGGCGATGAAGAAGGGCCTGTGGCAGGGGGCCTATGCCCGCGAGAACCGCATGGAGTACTGGGCCGAGGCCACGCAGTCCTTCTTCGACACCAATCGCGAGAACGACAACCAGCACAACCATGTCGACACGGTGACCGAGCTGAAGGAGCACGACCCCACGGTGTGGGAGCTCTGCATGGAGGTCTACGGACAGTCGTGGCCGTACACGCGCGCCGATGCACGCGTGGGCCAGGATCACCTTGCAGGCTGGGATCCCGCTGCGAGTCCGGCGTTTGCGTGGGCTGACGCCGTGCGCGAGGCGTGGCGGCAATGGGAACTGCTGGAGCAGGCGCGCAAGGCTGGCCGGAAGGGGCGAATGAAGGGCGAGGGCGCGGCGCCGGAAGAGGCATCGGACGGTGACGATGTGCAAGAAGCTGATCCTGGCGTCGGCGGCACGACAGGCACCGATCCCGAGTGATGCACTAGCGGGTGCGTGGACGCTGGTACTCGTCCAACTGCTGGATCGGCTGCCGTGCGCAGCGAGCGAGCATCGAGTCCATGGCCACGGGCCGGTCGCGGTGGCAGTCCACGCCAACGTCGGCGGAGCGGCTCTGGCTCGGCAGGCCCCCGTGCAGGTGGCCGTGCAGGTGCAGGGCGCCGTTCCAGCGACCTTGCCACGCGAGCATCGGGTAGTGGCAGAGCACGACGCGGTGCTCGCCACGTTTCCAGCCCTTCCAGCTGGCGATGTCGTGCACTGAATCAAACAGCCTTTCGAAGCCCGGCAGCCGCGGATCGTGATTGCCGCGCACCAGATGCACGGTCGAGCAGCGGATCCTCTCACGGCACTGGCGCGCGAGCTTCACGGCCTTGCGCGGCTGCTTCTTCCAAGGGAGCCCGGCCACGAAGTCCCCGAGGTGCCAGAGTTCGTCGCCATGGCCCACGGTGGCGTTGATCCAGTCGATCAGCGTGTCGTTCATCTCCTCCACGCTGCCGAACTCGCGCTTGTAGAGCGCGAGGGCTTCTTCATGCCAGAAGTGCGTATCGCTGGTCACCCAGATCGTCTTGGCCATGGGTGCAGGCTAGCGCGGGGAGACGCGCTACCGACTTCACATGATGAAGCCCACTGGTGTTCAATGCACCCATGCCAAGCAGCCTGCCCCGGACCACACGCGCCGCCATCCGCATGCTCGCCTGCGCTGCCTGCGTGGCCTGCCTCACCGCGTGCGCGGATGCACCCCGTGGTTCGCCTGTCCCGCTCGGTCACTCCGTGGGCGATGAAGCGATCGACCGACCCGGTCGACTGGCCACGCGCATCACGCACGGACCGATCCTTGGGGAACTCGACGCCCGCGGCATGCAGGTCTGGGTGCGCTTGGATGGCGAACCCGGTGAGCACGTCGCGCTGGAGGTCCTCGATGCACCGGGCACCACGATCGAGCAGCGACTTCCTGCCACCGTTGCCGAGCGTCGGACCCCGCGCACGCTGGTGTGGTCGGTTCGGGATCTCGCACCGGGGACCAAGCATCGATATCGCATCACTGGCGTGATGAGCGGCACATCACGCGACGCCGATGGCTTCGATGGCACGATCAGCATGCTCGCGGTGGATGCGCCATCGGCCACCCTGGCCATCGGCAGCTGCGCCGATGAGAAGGAGGGCACGCAGAAGCTCCTGTGCACGATCGCCGCACTGCATCCAGATGCGGTCGCCTTCATCGGGGACACGCCGTACATCGACACCACGGATCTGGCGCGGCAGCGCAAGCGCTACGGCGAGTTCCTCGGTCAGCCGGGCATGGCCGAGTGGCTGTCGTCCACGCCGCTTGCGGCGGTCTGGGATGACCATGACTTCGGGCTCAACGACACCGACGGTCGACTCAAGGGGAAGGAACGCAGTCTGCAGGCGTTTCGCGAGTGGCACGCGAATGCATCCTTCGGCACGGGCACGGAAGGCGTGTACCACCGCTTGCGCCTGGGGCCCATGGAGGTCTTCCTGCTCGACACGCGCTGGTTTGCGCGGACGGCGCGCTGCACGGCTGCCGATGCCGTGGATCCAGTCATGGTTGGTTCTGCAGATGCGACCACGGCTGGCGGATGGACACTGCTGGGGCAAGCGCAGTGGGCCTGGCTGCGTGATGGGCTTTCGGCATCGACCGCACCCATCAAGATCATCGTGAGCAGCATGGTCTTCAACAGTTCGGTGCGCCCGCTCAAGACCGACTACTGGGGCATGTACCCCGAGGAGTACGCACGGCTGATGCGGCTCGTACGCGATGTCCCCGGGGGCGTGGTGCTCGTGAGCGGTGATGTGCACACCAGTCGCTTGCTCCTGCATCCGACGGCGGCAACGGCCGGTCGTGACCTCTGGGAGATCGTGTCGAGCCCCATGCATGCTGGTGTGCACGATTCGAGTCTCTGGTCGCGCAGCGACTGGGTGAAGGAACACTTCCCACATCCGAACATGATGTCGCTGCTCACGGCGCGGCTCGATGGAGGCTCGGCCGCCCTCAGCGTGAAGTTCGTCGACAAGGCCGGTGTGGTCTTCCTCGATCGGGAACTCATGCGCGTGCCGTGGGGCGAGCCGGTGGCCGTGGAGCCCGATCCCCGCGCAGCGCTCGCCACAGCCAGCGCTGACCGGGCCATGCTGCATCGCATGCGCCGCACGCTGGAACCGTGGCTCATGGATGGTGAGCGGCCTGCGCCGGCTGCGGGATCCCTCGCTGGCTCACGAGCTCCGTCGGTCCCGACGATCGAGGTGCTTCACGCACTCGTTGGCGGAACCGATGCATCCCACTCAAGGCTGTTGCTCCAGCCGATCGATGCCGAGCCGGCGCTCGTGACGGCGTATGCCTCGCCGCGCTTGCGCGAGTCAGCCAGCGGTGATGCACGTACGGCGTTCTTCGCCCGGCCGACGTGGCTGCCTGCAGGTGGGCAGGGTCCGACGCGGGCGCAGTGGCTGGCGGCGGCGGCGAAGGACCCGGGCGCTCATTCGGTGATCGTGCATGGTCAAGATGAGTTCAGCGTCTACCTCGCGGCCGTGAACGGCAGCGTGCAGATGGAGCGTGCCGACGGCTCGGTGCGCTGCCTGGTGCATGATGGCACCAATGAGCGGGAGTACTCCAGCCTGGCGAAGCTGCTCGTGGCGGATGGCGCGCTCGATCCGCGGGCGGCCACGCTGGATGGCCTGCGAGTGCTGTGGCAACGCGATCCTGCGACCGTGCGTGCGGCATGCGATCGCAACGAACGGTTTGTCTGGTGGCGCGAAGTCCCGTGCGACCGTTGGCCGCAGTCGCCGTTCGGGTTGACGTTGCTGGCCGATCAAGCGGTTGCAGTCGATGCGAGCGTGATTCCCATCGGAAGCCTGCTGCTCTTGGTCCCGGAACCGGGACAGCCGGGGCTTTCTGCCGATCTGGCGATGCCGCGCATCGTCTACGCCGCCGATTGCGGTGGCGCGATCAAGGGCGTGGGGCGGGTCGATCTCTATCTGGGCGCGGGCGATGAAGCGCTGGCCGCTGCGGGCCGCGTACATGCCCGGATGCGCGTGTTCCGCATTGCTGCGGAGTGACTGTGGCAGTCGTGAGCGCCGGTTCACACCGGCGCCCCCCGGAATGCTGCCGCTCATCGACAAGCGAAGCGGCGTCCTGGTGAGGGAAGCGAATTCGGCGACTGCAGTCAGATTTCCGGCAGGTCGGGCGAGATCGTCCGGGTGGCTTCGTTGAGTTCTAGGCCACCGACGAAGCGCAGCCATGCCACGCACGCTGCACGAGGTGCGAGGCCATCGAGCCGGTCGAGCGACTCGAGGAGGAAGGTATCGGGGTCGGGGAAAGTTGTGTGTTGGAACCCAAGTTGCGCGAGATCGAGTGCACGACGAAGCCATTCACGCAGAGCGTGCCAGCCTCGGCGATCACTGAAGATGGTGCACGGATCGTCGTGGGCTCGGTCGATGGCTCGCTCGTCCTCTTCGAGTCACCGACCCTGCGTGACGTGCTGCGGGTCCGATGTGCAACGAGTCCGATCGCACAGCTCTGGCTCGACCCTGATGGCATCCACGCGATCGATCGCGACGGGTGGCATCGAGTCCGCTAGCCACAGACCGTGCCGTTGCGGTCGTTGGGTTGCGGCCGTCGCCGCGCGCCCTGGTGACGGGGCATCGCCGCGCTTTCTCGCGGCATCGCAAGAACTTCCACCGGCCGCTTGCCTGCGCGCCGCGTCCGGGCTCTACTTGCGGCATGGTCCCGGCGATCGTCACGTTGCTCGTCACGGCTGCCGGGGGCGCAGGTGATCGCACCATCGACTTCAACCGTGACGTCCGGCCGATCCTGGCAGCGCGGTGCTTCAACTGCCATGGGCCCGACGCCGAGAGCCGCAAGGCTGGGCTCCGGCTGGATG